>NZ_CAWUDM010000049.1:0-44271 GCF_963920855.1 Nostoc sp. CCY0012
ACATAGTTCTTGCCTGAGAAGCTACCACCCTTAAGCTCTCAAAGTCAACACCCTACATCCCCACCCTTCATCTGGATTATCTGGATTTCTATCGATATAGATAACTTGCCAGTTTTTCCTTGCCATGAACCCAAAAAGTAACAGAGTCTTTTTAAGTTTGACAATTTCCTCCAAAGGGCGATCGCTATCCCCAATTAATCTAAGATTTATTTTTTGTGGGTCAGTATTGATGGTTTATTGTAATCTGGCAGTATGGGCTTCACTACCACTAATATTGCTAAAGGTTTTCAGCTTCACTCCCCGCAAAATTACTAAACCTGCCATGAGTCCTCAGTTATATATTTAGTTTAGTTGTGATGTCTTAAATGGTAAACTAGTCTTATAGCTGAGTCGGGATGAGGTGGGGCTAAAATATCGCCAGAAAATCTTCATTCCATAATAAGTATGGAACAGTTGAATTGCACATAAGATTCATGAGCTAATGCTACTACTGTCCGTGCCACAGCTTGACAAAGAACTTTCTCTCATAAGCATATCAAAATAACTGATTAATTCTCCATTTACAGACGCTCAGGGAGAAAAATTTTTCAGATGTTAATACTATTTGATGATTAGCAGATGACGACAGAAGAAAAACTTTTGAATGGGTCAATCTTTACTTTACGTTTCTATTAATTAGGCTGGTTTGACTACTGGCTAACTACTAGCCAATATAACGCGATGACAAGGGTTGTAGGCTATTTTGTTATCAATAAGCCTAGTTTAATGATAATGATTAAGCTATTTTCAAATATTTTGTAACCAATTGTATTATCAACACCTACAGAATAATTTTTGAGCAGATTTTTGAATTACTTTTGCAGCATGAATGTATTATTATATTCTCAATAATTTTGAGTTTAATGACAGTGGTAATTTGAGAAATAATGGCTAAAACCCAGTCTGCATATATATTAAACAGCAATTTTCGCTCTTTTTTGATGTGCAAATTAGCAGACATTTTGCACTGAATTGTCATATTTTGGCAACTATTAAGCTGGCTAGAGACAACTATAGGCAGGCTAAAAAGGTGTGCAAGTAAGTGTCATTATGCAAAACAGCAGACATATTGCACCAGAATCACTAATTTAGATACAAAATGTCTGCTAAATGTAATATGGTATTTAATTTGACAAATTTTGTACTGAAAAAGTCTTTAAAATCTATGTTGTTAGTGGAGATTGTAGTAAGATTTTTTAGATTTACAAATGTAATTTCAATCGAGAATTATAATATTATTTTTTCTCATCCTGAATTGAGGAAAGGAAGTAGTCTAGCATCGCCATGTTGAGGACAGATTCTCGTCCGTCTTTAGTGCTTCGGCGGGAGATTAAAATGGAGAAAGTGCCGAGATATTGAATTGACTACATATATATAGTTGTCAACCTTCAGCCTGATAAAATCAGGAGCAACAAATTTGAGTCGTTAATGAATCCAGGGGCAAGCTATGCAGGTAAAAAGTGAGGTCACAATAAAATTTAGCGGCGAACTACCAACAGCCACACCAGCAGCGAATAAGAAAGTTGAGGTGTCGCTGACTGACCAGAACGAAGTAGTTTTCACCGCTTTGATAAATGCAAAAAGTTGGCGCAAGGCGGAAACCAATGCGAACGAGTTTGCAGATTGGGCTGGGGCTATATCGGGGAAGCTTGGTCAACGAACAGAAAACGGCTTTGAGATAGTTGATGCAGGAATCCAACTTTTTGAAAAAAAACCGAAGGAAGTTAAACCAGAGGTGGCGGCGGCTGATGAAGCAGGCGTTTCTTCATGACTACATACGAAAAAACCCTACTCCTTCACTGCGCTCGTGTTTGGTGTGGGGTTGTTGGGGGCTTCCCAGGTTTAGTTTGAGTTTTGGGTTGTAAATTGATCGGGCTTTGGACTTTGCAGCATTGGCTAGTATTCTAGTTAGACACTCATGGTAGTAACAGGGGATGAGGTATGGGAGAAGCTAAACGCAGAAAACAGCTTTTGGGTGATGTCTACGGTTCAGGAGTTAATTTAGAAAAATGCCCCATACCTTCAGAAATTAGCCTTGGGTATGTCAGTGATGAAGCATTGGCAACCACAAAATGTCAACTGCATAGGATGCCTGATGATTTTAAATCCACCTTTTTCATCGCCTTGACAAAAGCTCAAACTATAGTTGAGCCAGGAATTATTTTCTCTGAAGCTCTAAAGTTTTCCGGTGGGGTCGGTGTCGAAGTTACATTCCGCTCCGACATTGAAACTTTTATCAAATCCCGGTGTAATACTCCAATTCTGGGCTTACGCCTGATACAAAAGCTCAAAAGTATAGACTACAATACTCATCGAGTAATAGCTCTCCTTGGTGGCTCTGATACTCCCATGCTCCCGATTAATGTTTATTCTGTTCACCAAATTGAAACTCTGCTTAAGTACCTCAATGAAGACAGATAAACGCAACTTTAGTGGCAAGAAATAGGAAAACCGCCTTCTTCAGATGAAAAATCGTTGACAGATGTTCAAAGATACAGGGGCGGCGCGAACAATATAATTTCTAACTCAGTCAATACCTTATGGCTGAGTTAGAAGCACTTTCAACTGCCAATTACACAAATTCCTAATTATGTGTAATGCCCCTGATTGTTACTTTCAGGCTAAAAATTCCGAGATAAGTCACTTTTATTCTTTTTGTGTAGTTACTTAACAAGAATTTGGAATTAAGTTATATCAATTAATTCAAAATGTATCCTTTTACCTACGGCCTTGGCTGCACGGTCAATAGTGTCTAAGGTAACGGATGTGTTATTTGGGTCTAACAACCGATCTAGAGAGGATCTGCTTGTTCCCATCTTTTGAGCCATTGCTGCCTTATTCAAATTTCTTTTATTCATGGCTTCGCTAATTTGCCATGCAATGACTCGTTTTGTAGCAATCAAGTTAATTTCTTCAAGAGTCCCTTCTTCTTCCAAAAGGTCATCAAGAGATGAACCAATGTGAGGATTTTTTTTCATCCTTGTGCCTCCAAATTTCCCTTGCGTTTTAATGCTATATTTAATTCCTTTGTTGGTGTTTTTTGCGTCTTTTTGATAAATCCATGTAGAAGTATCATTTCGCCCCCAAAGAAGCAAAACAAAACACGAGCAATCCGTCCGTTAGGTAAATCCGTTCTGACTTCAAACAAACCATTACCTATTGGACGGCATGTAGGCATCCCGATTGGCCATCCAAACTCAACTGTCTTGATATCAGCACCAATTAATTTTCGTTCTTGTTTATCTAGTTCCTTTAACCACTCACGAACTGGTTCTGTACCATTTTCATTTTGATAAAATCGTGCGGGGACTCGTTTTTGGTTTTGTTCTTCGGTCATCTATACCAAATTTCTGAAAATACTTAACACTTCAAAGCAAAGATATGTGCTTTTACAGAGTGAAGCACAATCAGATTTATTTGATATTACTCCTAATGTACCTTTTTTGGTACGAAATGTCTAGAGTAATAACTTTGTGTAAAAGAATACTTTGATATTTTCAGTAATTAATTTCTAGACTTGAAGTGATGAAATCAGCAAATAACATAGATTATTTCATATCAAATTCAGCAACCAGCCGCGACCGGGCAAGAACAGTTAACAGCACTGGCGACTGTAATTGTTGACATATATAGCTTTGAAGCCAGTAGGGACTACCATTACTTAATTTTTGCTTACTGCTGCTAAATTCAATAAACAAGGTTCTAAGCACACAAAACCTCACTGTCGATATGTGTAGATACTCAAATAGTGATCGGATGATGTTAGACGTGGTATTGGTTGCAAAATGACAAATAAGTAATTACCATTTTTTAGCGATTGAATGGCCAAACTAACAATCTCAAAATTCAAAAACCAAGACTCTGAAGAATTGAAAGGGATAGCTATAGATAACTTCATGCCTACAGATAATGGGTAGGAATCAAGTATTTTCGATATCTCTACCGTTTTCAGAACATCTAGATATTTTTTACCATCTAAATCCGGGTAGCCTTGGTTAATAATTTCATCAAGTACCCTGATTTGGTATTTTCCAGAACTAAGTAATGAAATGTCGATTGTGTTGTGTGGTCTAAGTATTTTGGGTGCTGGAGGTGGTGATGGTAGTGGTGGCGGTAGTCTGTTTTGGGCAAAAAACTCCTCAGCATCCCACAAAGAATCGAAATCAGCAACTTTTTGAAAAATTTTGTAGCAGCCCCTATCAAATCGGACTTCGTATCCTTTCTCTGCTGCAATTTTTTTGAGTTTGGCTAGGGTTAATCTATTCATGTTCAATCGTACTCATTAAGCCAGTTTTTGCTGCCGTCCCGACATTGCCAACGTTGTTTACCCTGTGCTAGTCCATTCTTTTTTACATTCTCGCTTTTTGTAAAGCGACTTTCTTATTTGGACAAAGCCGTATATTCAATACTGTTTGCTATGATTCAAACAATTATTGATCTGCTTCACTACTAAGTATGTAAGTATTGTGACATTCTAGACAGTTATCAGTAGCAATAGCTTAAGCTAAACTAACTCTAGTTGCTTCATCAGTGAACGCTGTGTCCCTTAAGATTATTTCTTTTTTTAATCAAGCTGGTGGAACTGGTAAAACCACCCTAACGCAGAATTTGGGTTATCAGTTGGCTCAACGGAGACATCGAGTTTTGCTAGTGGATATTGATCCTCAAGCATCACTGACTGCTTTCATGGGTTTAGAACCGTTCGAGTTGAAGCAAACCATAGCTGATTCGTTATTAAAAGATGCTCCATTACCGCTCCACAAGAATTTACACGATGTAGACTTAGTTCCTAGCAACATTCTTTTAAGTGCCATTGAGGTACAACTTCATTCCGTAATAGCTCGTGAATGGAGACTAAAGCAAACATTATTAACTGTGCAAGACAGTTATGACTTTGTACTGATTGATTGCCCCCCCACATTGGGAATTTTCAGTATTTTGAGCTTGGTAGCTTCTACTCATGTACTTGTACCAATTCAAACCCACTTTAAAGCTTTTTTAGGTGTAGAACTACTACTAGATTCTATTCGCCAAGTAAGAGAACGTATTAATCCTGGTCTGGCGATTGCTGGGGTAGTGCCTATGATGCACGAAAGCCGTACTAGCCAAGGGAAAGTTATTCTTGATGGCATCAATGAACAACTGAGTCCTATAGCTCCAATTTTTCCAGCTATTCCTAGAACAATTAGCTTTGCTGATGCTTCGATGGCAAGACAGCCACTGGCGGTTTATGATCCAAAACACCCATCTGTGCAAATCCTTGAAGCCATTGCTCAGAAACTGGAGGAAGTTTAATGCCAACAAGAAAATCTAATCGAGTAGCACCAAAGCTCAATACCGTTGATGCCTACCTTAGTAGCTCTTCTAACTCATCATCTACTACAGCCCCAATTGAAAAGATTCGATTACCGCTCAAACAACCACGTCGCTACTTCGACCCGGAGAAGTTGGCCCAATTAGTGCAGTCAGTCAGAGAACATGGCATTTTGGAACCCGTGCTGGTTCGTCCACTGCATGATGGGGAGTATGAGCTGGTAGCTGGTGAACGACGGTTACGGGCTGCGCGTGAGGTTGGATTAGTTGAAATACCGATTGTCTCTCATGATTTAGATGACAAACAAGCTCTCCAAGTAGCTTTAATGGAGAACTTACAACGGGAAGACCTTAATCCAGTGGAAGAAACTGAGGCAGTGCTAGAAATTTTGTCGTTTTCGTTAGAAATAGAACCGAGTGAAGTTGTATCCATCTTGCACCAGTCTTTCAACGCTAAACAAAGAGGTATTGAATTGAATCAGAACGTTCTGATTCAACTTGAACAGATTGAAACAGTATTGTCTCAAGTAGGACGGTTCAATGCTGGAACATTCCGCTCTAGCAGACTTCCTTTGCTAAATCTTCCTGAAGATATCCTTTCGGTGTTGAGGCGCGGCGAGATTGAGTACACTAAAGCCCAAGTAATTGCACGAATAAAGTCAGAACAGCAACGTTCTGAATTACTGAAGATAGCTATTGCTGAAAATTTATCTTTGAGCGAAATCAAGACGAAAATCAAAGAACTGACACCTGAAACAGAAACAACACAAGATAAAGTTTTAGCTAAAAGATTAGTTGAGATTAGCAAGCGACTACAAAAAAATAAAGGAGTGAATGTTCAGAAGAATAGAACGCGGATATTGAAACTTCTGGATGAGTTAGAAAAACTCACATCAGAAATCTAGGCTGATCTGGCGTTGCTCCCTGCTAGACATTAGTTCTGGATCTGAGCAAGAGTCAGAAGAACCACAAGACTGAATTTCCAGATTATTCGCGAGTTTGCATCGCGAATAATTTGGATTCTTTTATTTTTGCAAAATTGGGATGCTCCCGTGGACGGACTCATTTACTCTCACAGGTACTGTCCGGTGTACACGGTAAAAAGCGGATAGTGCATAAAACATTTTGACTGTCGTATGCAGTGAGTGAGGGAATTCACAACCCAGAACATACACTCAATAGTTAGTCACAAGTAACACTTAAAAGGAGTTTTCATGTTGCTCTCAAAATACTTCATGGCTTTCACCACCATTGCTGCGTCTTTTGCCATTTCTAGTCCTGTTTTAGCCAATGACCGGGATGTTTTAGCCACAACTATCCCCGCTAGTGCCTGCCGCCCGCAAAATAACGTTGATGATGCAAAAGTTGCGCTCTCGAATGGGGCTTATGTTTTCACTGGATCTGCTACTGGAACAGTAATCTTTTACTGTCCACTGCCAATTAACGCCAATACAGTCTCCGATATGACAAACGACAACGATATCTCAGCATACCGGGTCTATTATCGAGATACTGACGGAATTGGAACTGGGTCTGAGATCACTACGCGCCTCGTCTATCGCGACGCCGCTGGCTTGAATGGAGTAGGCAGCACATGGAGTTCTAATGTATTTAACAACGCAAATAATAGAACTCAGTTTGTCAATCTCAACCATGATGTAGGCTCAAACAGACTTTACTCATTCTTGGTAACTATGCAGAGAACTAACACCTCACAGAACCCGGCATTTAGCGGTATCGACTTTGCCTTTCCAGCCATACCATAAACTGCGAGTGTGAACGCCTATCGCTCAAGAAGTATCGTCAAGTTCGCCTTTGTATAGCCGAGGGGAAAAAATGGTCGCGCTTGAGCAAATGTCCCATTTTCGGTGATTGGGGCGACTACAGTCAGGGGTTTTTTGTATGTCCCCTCGAAAAGGGGGAATAGCAAAAACGAGGTTTGGCATGATTACCTTCAAATCCTTGTAAGCTTTGCTTTTCTCCCCAACGTGTCTCAGAAACTATGCTTTTTGAGACATACCTAAATCATGTCTCTTTTTAGGGTAGCCGCCGAGGTATGTGCAAAATGGGACACGTTGTAAAGTTTTGTAACGCAGATGCTTGAAAAACCTTGATTTTACGTTATTTCAATACCGAATTGAGCGTATCCTCTCTTGCGAAGACATTCCCTAAAAAGGTCATTAACGGGCAAGTTTGAGGGACTGAATAGCGCAAAGAGTTAATTTTAGTGTGCAAAAATTTGAATGCCTTCATACCATGTTTGGGCAAGTTGGTAAATTACTAAAGGACGTTTCATAACATTTGTTTACAAGGATGTCCCATTTTGCACATACCTCGGCGGCTACCCTTAACCGTGAACAGTCTTACAAACGTAGTCTCCGTCAAAAAATGAAACGCACTGCTATGGATAACAATTATATGCTTCGGTTTCTCAGTTGTTGTTTTCTTGACTCTACATTAGATTCTTCTAATTCCTTATGTCAAGCCTAATTGAGATGCTCTAACCCTGGGTTTCAAACCAGTGTTCTTGGAAGAATTTATTCTTTACAATTCCCTTAATTAGTATTATTCAAACGGGGTTTACAACAATTAATCAGTGGTTGATTAGCTATTTCTTTTAACCCAACTGAATGGAGTAAAGTTGTCCACTTTGCTAGTAAATTCTCATTTTGGGGATTGGTAAGACGTAATTCTGCCAAACTCATGATCGCATCGTACCAAACTCCATTGGTGGCATAAAGCGTAACTTGTTGTAGAGGTGTTGCTTGTTGGAGTTGTTCTGTTAATTGAGAATTTTGGTGAATTCTTTGCACCCAACCATTTACATAATCTAGTTTCAGAGGTTGTTTTGGATCACATTGCACCCGTACCTTAAAAAACCAGTGATACATTTTTCCTATTTGTAATAAAGAGACTTCATTTACAGGTAAATGAATGCTAATAATTCCTGGTGATTCTGGTGGTGTTATATCTGTACGATATATCGTTTTACTGTTGTTATTGGTTTGTTCTTGCAAAACAAACTCTATGTTGTCAATAGATGAGGCATTGTAAGGAACAAAAAAGAAGAAGTAAGGACGTTCAGTGTTTGTTAAACCCCAAACTTTAGTGATAGGAACAACCTCTTGCTTACCTTGATTAAGAGTTTGTTGATAGGTCGGTACAAGAGCTGTTACTGTCTGATTACCTGCGTCGCACCCACGACTAGCAGCCCCACTTCTAGAACCAGCTGCACTTCTGTCGGGTGGTGGTGGTGGTGGGATAAATTTGACTGAGGTTGAAAGGGGATTAACTGGTAAAGCCTGAAGTTTAAGAGGATAGGAGATGTAACTAATTAATATTACCCCTAAGACTAGGGTTAATTGTAGATTTCGCTTATGGTTTTTCATAGTTATTTTTATATTCAAAGCTAGGAAAAAGGTTCTGAATTTTTATGCTTGGTTGATCCGCTTCATCACTGCTACTAAGATGACAGCACTGCCTCCTAAAGCGATCGCCGCAGGTACGACGAAAGGAACCCAACAACTGTATAATGAAGAATATTTAGGATTTATTGTTTTTGTCAAGCCTTAGAGAACAAGGCGTTAATACATCAACACATCCTTATAAATTGGTGAAGGTATTGAACAAGTTAAGCGGCTTGCAGCTCCACTTCTAGAATCAGCTGCACTTCGGTCTGGTGGTGGCGGTGGTGGAATAAATTTAACTAAGGCAAGTCCCTTCTTAACCAGTAACGTATTGAGTTGAAGAGGGTAGAATATGTTACTGGTTAACGCTATCCCCAAGGCTATAGTTAATTGAAAGTTTTTCATAATTCTTTGTCAAGCAAAAAGATATTTTTATAATTTTTTGATAGGCTTGATCACTGCTACTAAGATAACAGCACTACCTCCTAAAGCGATCGCCGCAGGTATTAAGGGACTCCAACAACTATATAGTATTAATAATATCAGGCAAATACCGTATAAACTCAGAAATGCCAAACCCACTGCCCAGCCTAAATAAATGGGTCTTCGCAGATAAGTAGCAAGTACCCCCCCTGTGACAGCCCAACCCCAAATCCAAATCACTTCGCCCCAGACATTCCAAGTCCATAACAGAGGTCGCCCATCCAAAGCCGCACTCAACAACTGACTCACCATCTGTGCTTGTAAACAAACTCCTGCTATTTCCTGCGGCTTACCTTGTGAGGAAGCGTAGGGAGTCAATGAATAATCACGAAAGCTTTCGGCTGTTGTGCCAATTAAAACTATTCGGTCTTTGACTGCATCAGCTTGTAGTTGACCAGTCAGTGCTTGTTGTAAGGTCATGCGGGGTGCGATCGCTTCTAAGTTAGGAAAGGAGCGATAATTAAGTAATATTTGGTGTCCTAACGCGTCAACACCTTGGTAGCCCCCGGTATGGGCTTCAATGGGTTGAAATTTTAGCTTACCTAGTTGCCATGCTTCATCAGGCGTATATTGTAACTTAATGCCTTCAGCATATAAATAACGTAGAGCTAACTGCACATTTAAAGCATAAGGTGCAGTACAGGGAGAGGAAGGAGGAGGAGTTAATGCTAACAGATGACGGCGGACTACACGATCTTCATCGATGACAATATCACTAAAACCGAGAGCATCAGGAGCAACTTCTGGTGGTGGTTTGATACCTGGTTTGCCAGTTTGAGGGTTACTTACTTGACATACTGCCACAAAGCGATCGCTTGTTTGCATACGTTTTGCTAACTTTGGATAAGCTGGCTGTACAGCATAATCTCGGTATATGTCCAACCCAATTACTCGTGGTTGATACATCTCCAATTTTGCTAATAACTGATCCAAAGCCTCATCTGATAAAGACCCCCGCCTATTGGAAGATTGAGCTTGTACATCTTCTTCTGTAATTTCAATTACTAGTATGCGTGAATCTGGCTTTTCCTGGGGACGCAGACGGAGCAGGTGATCAAACGCCATTAACTCCCATGATTGCAGTACACCAAAGTACCGCACTCCCATTAACAATGCTGTTGTGACTATGCTAGTAAGCATGACAGCAGATAAAGCTTGTCGCAGGTTGAAACCTGCCCTAGTTGGGTTTTTGGGTACGGTTGTTATTTGTTGATTATTTTGGTTCAGGTATAATTCTCGCCACAGTAGAGGCATCGTAGCTGGATTTTGATAAATCACAGGTAACCAAGTAGCACAGGGAAATTGAGTTTCTAGTCCTTGTAAGCGTTCCCGCGCTTCTCTGACTGCTATGTATAAAGATTCACCACGAGCAAAGGCTTCTAAAAAATACTTCAGGAATGCTTGCGCCACCCTATCAGGAACAGGTTCTCGCATGACGATGATTTGAGGTATCTGCAAATCTGCAAACTCTCGCGCCAAACCCAAACCATCACAGGAATTAAAAATTGCCAGATGTAAACCTCTTTCTACTGCTTTCCGCAAGGCATACTTTAATTGATTAATTGTCAAGCTTTCTGTTTGATTAATATAAATTCTGCCAGCATCACCGCTTCCTTCAGTAGCACTATGTCCGGCGAAGAACAAAATCTGCCAGTCTTGTTCCCATAGCTGGTCAGTGAAGTCTTTACTTGATGGCTCTACCAAAAAGGTAGTATTGGTATGAGGCAATTCTTTCAAAACCTGACTGTCTGTTTGGATATCAATTCCCTGACTATTACCCAAAATTGCTAAAACCTTTACCTGCGATTGAGGTAGTGACTTGCGTTTTACTTGTTCATAATTCGGCGCACTTAGAGCGATTTCAGCTTTGGGATAGCGTTCGAGCAAATCCCACAAATGCCAAGGCAGTTTTTGTAATCTCAGATCATTTGTTTGTAGTAGTACGCGGATATGATCTTCTGGTACCAGCTTTTCCAGCCATTTTTCGCGAATAGGGCGAAAAGTAGGGGATGATAGCCAGGTATTTAGGTGAAATCTCAAATTAATAGCAGCTTGTTCACAATCTTCTAAGGAAGAGATTTGTGATGATTGCTTGGGGATGCCAATGGGTCGACCAGGAAATTTGAGATTACAGTAGATAGACTGCCATTTATGGTAAAAAAGGGGAATTTCTGGGTTTGGTGGTAGTTCGCCAGTAATTTCTACAATTGGTCTGACATTCTCATCACCAATTTGCAGTGTGACAGGAAATCCCACCTCAAAACTTCCTGTGCCTAACTTTAATATCACTAACTTGCCCAATGTTAGTACCCCAAATATGGCAATGTAACTTACTTTAGTACGAAAGGTTACACTACTTTGTACGACTGTTGTCAGGGTATATGCAGTAAATTAGGAAATTGTTGAAATAGTTTGTAAAAAATTGAGTCTCACCGCATGAAGAATTCCCTTTTTACTTAGGAGCAAGTACTACTAGATATAGACAAACCATGAGGGGTAGTATTCGGTACTTGAGCTACTAGAGATACATTACCGTTTTCATCGATAATCCATCCTTGCGCCTCGACTATTTTTGGCGGGGGAGATGGTAGACTTTCATTGATTACATTACTATTTTGATCAGCATCGACTGCATCTAATGTTATCCATCGTCCTGTGGATACCTCACTTTGAAACGGTTCTAAGGGACTGCGAGCAATTCCTCCCCGTCCTATAACGGTGAAAGAACTACGTCTAGCAGAACTTCCGGGGTTACAACTAGAAACAATTTGTTGTGACGCATTTGTGAAATTTTCAGGCAACTCTACCAAACCGCGACTAGGATCTATATCAGGTGTATCAATTGTAACTGTACCCGTTAAGCCAAATTGGGAACTAGCATCAATGTCGTTGGTATTATTTGGTGGTAGTGATGGGCGTTGTTCCAGATTAAAAATACTTCGAGCATTGATGTTGATATTGCCACCTTGCCCTTGAAAAGCATTAGCCACAATATCATTATTTTGATTAGGGGTGGCGACGATAAAACCATCAGGTGCATCAATCGTGATGTTACCACCGTCTCCACCAGCCCCATCAATACCTGCGGTAGTCGAGATTTGACTATTGCGGCGTAATAACAACAGCTCGTCAATTTGGAGGATAATATTTCCGCCCTGACCTGATGTAGTTGTGGCTGAGAGAACCGCTTGATTTTCTAATGACAAGTTGCGAGTTGTCACTTCTAAATTACCAGCATCTCCTCCTCCCTGATTGCTTACGCCAATTTCGGCTCCATTTCGCAACGTTAACTTCTGGGTTTCAATCCTCAATTTTCCCGCAATACCGATATCTTGGGAGCTAGTAAACAAACCGCTAGGAAACTGCTGGCCCGACTGATCTCGAAAAAACTGTCCATCGGGAACCTGTGGAACTGTACCAACTAGTTCAACTGAATCAGTAGCGTTGATAAAAACATTTCCACCTTGTCCGCTACTAAAAGTCCCAGCCCCTAATTGCGCTCCTTCTTGGACAATTAATCGAGCCGTATCAATTGTAATTTCGCCTCCGTCGCCCTCACCGCGAGTAGTAGCAAATACAATGCTGGGATTGCCATTATCAGCAGTGCCAGTTAATTGGATCTCAGAGGCTCGAATATTAATATTTCCACCATCACCATCAGCAAAAGTAGTAGCTGAAATTTGCGCTCCATTTTCTACTATGAGCCTTCCTGTGATGACCGACACAGTGCCGCCTTTACCATTACTAATCCGACTAGTAGCAAATAAGCCACTAGTACGTATCGAATCACTAAGTTGAGCAATTCCTCTTGCTTCTACTGACTCGGAAGCATTAATTAAGACGTTTCCTGCCTGACCTTGACCAAAAGTAGTGGAGCTAATTTGTGCCCCATCTTGGAGAATCAGCCTTTTAGTTTTGACCTCGACACTGCCACCTTCACCAGTACCTAAAGTACCGGCAAACAAACCGCTTGGAATACCTGTTTGAGTAACTCCCTGTGCTTCTACTGTTTCAGTTGTATTAACTAAAACGTCTCCACCCTCTCCAAGATTAAAAGTAGCAGCGCTAATCTGTGCCCCTTCTCGTACAACCAGTTTTCCTGTGTTGACCTCTACAGTACCGCCCTTACCAGTACTAAAACTGATAGCAAATAGACCACTGGACAAGTTACCACTTTGAGCGATTCCCTTCGCCTCAACTAACTGTGAGGCATTCACAGTAACCTTTCCCCCGTTACCTTGGCTAAAAGTACTAGATGATACTTGCGCCCCGTCGCGGAGAAATAACTTACCTGTATTAATCACCACGTTACCGGCAGTTCCTGCACCCGTTGTCTCGGTCAATAAACCGCTGGGTTGGCCACTTGGGCTTGTGCGGCTTGCTTCTATGGACTCTGAAGCTCCGATGGTTACAGTTTCTCCAATTTCCTTGTCCTGAGTGAGAGACACAATAAACGAACCATCATGTAGTACCACTCGCCGTCCCTGTATATTAATCTTGCCACCTCTCGAACCACTAGTATCTATGGCAGAGGCTTGAGAAAGGCGGATATCTTGAAAGCTCTGTATGCCTTCATCACTCAATACCCAGCCTGGGTTTGTTGGAGTAAGAGTCAGCAAGCTCTCTCCCTGCACACTCCACAATTCAACTTGCCCTGATTCTGCACTTAAGCTTCCCCCTTCCAGCACTACCTCACCGCCAGCCAGAGCCAAAGTTTGCCCTTGTTCCACTGCGAGACCACCAGTTTTAATAACTTCAAGCACCTCACCAGTCTCATCAAAACTCAGTTCGTTCCCCTTCCCCTGCACAAGAATCTTACCTGCGTCTTGTCCGTACTGTAAGCCAATGGGAACATTGAGCGTTAGCAAAGGAGGAGCAGAGGGGTTAGTAGTGCTAAATTCTATACCATCAGTAAATTTGATGCTCCTGGCGGTACTTCCTAAAAAGGAACCACGTAGGTCGAGTTTGGCATTAGAACCAAAAATAATACCATTAGGGTTGAGTAAAAAAAGATTAGCTACACCGTTGACTCCAAGTATACCGAGAATATGAGAGGGGTCAGTTCCGGTAACTCGGCTGAGAATGTTTTCAATTCCGGGAGGATTACTAAAAAATACTCTCTGTCCATCCGCAACATTGAATTCCCGAAAACTGTGAAATAGGTTGGTTCCCCGCCTAGCTCCGCCATCTATCTGGTCAGCAGGAAGGTTGCCCACACTAACATTGGGTGTCAGAATAGAAGTCTCAGTGGTTAAGGTTTCATCTGGACTGATCTGGCTTCTCGCATAATCTTTAGAGAAAACACATACCTCAATCAAGGCTAAAAAACTAGCTAATCCTAATCTCCAGCACCAATGTCGCACGCTTAAAGCCATAATTTACTTTTTATAAATAAAAATAGCAATCCTCTTATATGTTGAGATGATGTAGTGCGGGCTTGTTGCCCGCGCTGGTTATATGCTTTGACTTTAAGAAATTTCACTTATTTCTTAAAGGATCGCTGTGAAGATTATAGTTATCTTCCAGGCCACTGTGGAGCAAAGCTTGAAACTGGTGGTGGTGGTGGTGGTGGTGGTGGTGGAGTTACTAAGCCACCTATCCCACCATTGATTTGTTCTTGCTCACTAAGAGTAAGTTCAGTGAACAAGTCGATATCCTTGAGATGGTTCTGTTTGTCTTTCATCTTGACCTTTTTTTTTGTTTCTTCAGTGTTTTACTAGCAGATGCAGTTTGCGTAATAATTAGCCGCTTATAGCACTGACAATTTAGTGAAAACGCTTACATTTAATTCTTCAACTTCAGTAGAAACTTTTACGGAATTTTGAATTTTTTTTAAAATAATTTACTTTATCAAGTATTAAATCACAAACAACCATATTTCTGCATAAGGTTTTTGATCTCTTAATGAAAAAAAATATAGGGCGCTAAAATTTTAGCTACTTACTCAGGTTCGTTAGGGAGTGGTAAATATGTAGTGAAAACGGAGATGTCTAGTCTTTAATTGAACACAATATTACCAGTCTGCGATTAACCTAGCTTTTCTGAGCAGGAATTTCAGGACTGTTTCTTCGCGGGAAATAATATCAGTTCTTCCCTGCATTCCTGGTTGAATAGTACATTGATGGTTGTTTCTACCAAATGAAAAGCTTTCTGGGACAATCGATACCTCGTAAACAGAACTCGCGCCGCCTTGTATAGGATTAGACTGATTCTGTTGAGATTTAATCGTATCTTCAGAAATTTGGTTGACAACACCTTTAAGAGTCCCATAGTCGGGATAGGGACAGGCAGAAACCCGCATCTGTACTTTTTGACCTTTTGCCAACTTATTCACATCATCAGGGGAGACGGCGGCTTTGATGACTAAAGGAGCATTGCTAGGGACAATTTGAGCAATTTCCTCACCCTGACGCACAGATTGACCGGGGTTTCGCAGGTTGAGTTGAGAGATAATCCCGTCTTCGGTGACTGTAATTTTGGTTTGGCTGAGGTCGCTTTCTACTTGTTGTAGTTCGCTGGTGTCACGCTGGATTTGATTTTTTATTTGAATCCTCTGCTGAAACAAAGCTTCCCATTCTCGGTTGAGGGTGGCGAGGGTGGCTTGACCGCTAGCACTTTCTTGGGCAATAGTTTGTTTAGCGATCGCAACTTCAGCATCACTAGGATTAAGTGCAGCTTGCACTCGTTGCAGTCTTGCTTGGACTGCGGCTACAGCCTGTTGATGCTGGGCAATAATTTGTTGTTGTGCTTCTACAGAAGCTTGTCGCACCTCAACCGCTTGTTGTTGTTGGGCAACATCTAACTGCACTTCTTCTAATTGATTCAAAGACAAAGCTCCCGCTTCAACTACCTTTTGATAGCGATCGCGTTTGGCTTGAGCTGCTTTCAACGCCGCCTCTGTTGACTGGAGGTTAGCACGAGCAGAACGCAACTCTACCTGTGCTTGAGATAATTCATTTTGCGCTCTTTTTAAGTTCGCCTGGACTTCTTCTACTTCCGATTTCACAGTAATTTGCTGATCTCGATGATGGCGTTGGGCGCGATTGAGTGAGGCTTGAGCCGAAGTAACCGCACGGTTTTTTCGCTCTGTTTCTGCTTGAATTTGATGATTCAGCGCTTTAACTTGGGCATCGATTTGCAGTAGTTGCAGTTGTGTCTGCTGGATGTTACTTTGTAGTTGACTTTTTTGAGTTTGCAGGCGGGAATCATCGATAGTGGCTAGCACGTCTCCCTTTTTCACTACCTGATTTTCTTTAGAAAAGATGTTTGTTATCTGTCCTTCCGTCGCTGCTTGCACAAGCCGCAATTCTCCTGTGGGACGGATACTCGCTTGCCCTTTAACGGTTACTTTATATTCAATAATAGAAGATAGTGCGATCGCTACCCCAACAGCACCGACGAGTACCAGACCGCCTAATCTCGCCCAATTACCAATCGGTGGGAGAAATTCATTGCTTTCAACTAGGGGTAGAGAGTCGGCGTTAATATGGTTAACCATGACAGTTTTCTTAGTAGAGATTAGCGAATGCTGCTTGGAGAGATTGCATTTGGATGACAGTTGCAAGAATTTTTGCTCAAATATAAATCAACCCCGTCGAGAAAGTCTAAATGTTCCCCAGCTTGATGACACAGAACCTCTGGTGAACCTTGAATTTTTAATTTCCCTTGTTCCAGCATGACAATCCAATCAGCTTGCTGGATAACTTTGGGACGGTGGCTAATCAAAATCGTGGTTTGACCTTGGCGGTGAGTTAACAACCGGGTTAATACTTCGGCTTCACTAACCGGGTCGAGTGCGCCAGTAGATTCATCTAAAATTAGCACAGGTGGGTTATTGACAATTGCTCTGGCGATCGCTAATCTCTGCCGTTGTCCACCAGAAAGATTTGCACCAAATTCTCCTAAGACCGTTTGATATTTGTCGGGGAGGTTGCTGATAAACTCGTCAGCCCCAGCAATCTGGCAAGCTTGCACAATCTGTTCAAAGCTAATATTAGGCGAACCTAAACGGAAGTTTTCCATAATCGACCGACTCCAAAAGTGCGCGTCTTGCGGAACTAGAACCACTTGTTGGCGGAAGCAATCTAAAGCCAGGTCGTCTAGGTTATAAATGCCAAAGCGAATATTGCCAGACTGGAGTTGATATAAACCTGCAATCAATTTAGCTAGGGTACTTTTACCACAGCCAGATTTGCCAATGAGGGCAATTACCTGACCGCCAGGAATAGTTAGAGAGAAATCTTCCAGCAGTTCCACTCTGCCTGGATGATGGAAGTTAAGATTGGTACAGGTAATATCTGCGTTGCTAGAAATTTTTACCCAAGGCTTTTGCTGATTATCTAAAGTTTCTGGGGTCGCGTCAATGACTTCCGTAAGCCGTTGGGTAGCAGTTTTCGCACGTGTAAATTCATCAACAAAGTCGATAGTAGTTTGAATAAAGCTGGTAAAGTTGCCATTCATGCTATTAAATGCCAGAAGCATCCCAATAGATAATTCCTGCCGAATTACTAAGGTGCTGCCGAACCAGATCAAGGCAATACTACCGATGTTAGAGATTAAATTTGAGAAGACACCGTTAACAATGCCAATTTGAATAGTACGGAAGGTAACGTTAGCTAGGCGACTAAATCGACCTTGGAATTCTTCCCAGAATTGTGGAGCAGCAGTAGTAGTTTTTAAGGTAATAGCACCTTTGAAAGTTTCCACCAAAACACCTTGATTTTCGGCTGATAAGACCAAAACGCTGCGAATTTTTTGTTGTAAGGTGGGCAAGAAAACTACTGTGGAGAGCGTCATTAAAAGAGCGATCGCACCAGCCAAAACTGTGAGTTTTATACTGTAAAACAGCATGAAGCCTAAAGAAACCAGGGCAATAAAAAGCTGGCTGGGCAGACTCACAACAGCTTGAGAAATTAACTGATTAATTTGTTGAATATCTTCAAGACGACTGACAATTTCGCCACTGCGACGGGATTCATAATAACTTAAAGGTAGGCGGAGGATTTGCCGTCCAAATTCAAAAATTAGTCCTAGTTGCAGACGTTGAGCAAAGTGAGCGACAAGATTTGATTGTGCTAGTCGTAGGCTGCTGCTGACTAGGTGCATAACGATAACACCAATAGCAACACTAGTCAGAAGTTGGGTATCTCCCCGCACTAGCACATCATCGGTGAGAATTTGCAATAGGAAGGGAGAAGCGAGGGAAAGTAGACCTAAAACCGAGTTGAGCAACAAAGTTTGACCCAGAATGCCACGATAAGGGGCAACACGCCGCACAAAGCGACCAAAACCGCCAATTTTCTCTTGTTCATCTTCCTGAGTAAAAAAGCGGACTGGATCTGGTTCTAATAGGAGCATAACCCCATTTGTCCATGCTTCTAGAAGCAACTTTTTTTCTAGATAACGGATACCTGCACCTGGATCAGCAACGACGTATTTATTGCCCTGTTTACCGTACAAAACTACCCAGTGATAACCTTTCCAGTGGATAATCGCTGGTAAGGGAAGGGTTTTTTCGTTGAAAGTCTCCAAAGTGACTTTTACTGCTCGTGTATTGAAACCAAGGGCTTCTGCTCCTTGTTTCAATCCTAATAAGGTGCTTCCTTGCTGTCCTGTACCTACAACTTCCCGACAGCGACTAATGCTAAAGGTTTTGCCATAATGTTTGCTAACAGAAGCTAAACAAGCTGCTCCGCAGTCTACTTCACTATACTGTTGAATAAGCTGGTATTTCATGTCATATCTCAGATCGAAATTGCATTTTCTGCTGCTTGCTTTACTAGGCTGTTAAGCTTGGGAGGCTCTAGCACCAACACAGAAGGCACACGATCTGGTTCTGCTAACCGCAGTAATTGATAGCCGATACCTGCCAGTCCAGTCATTAATCCAGGAGTTTCGACTTCCAAGGGAACTCCACAAAGACAACCATCTTTATCGATGCTTTCGAGGATAATAGCAGCAAAACGGTCAACATGAGTTTTCCACTGAGGATCATCAAGAGTTTGGCTAGCTTGTAAAAGCAGTTCCAGATTACCCAGGTCGCCATGACATAGTGAATGGTTATAGCCAAATCCCTTAGCTAGAGTGGTTTTGAGAGCTGTGTTAGTTTCTGCTAGTATTTCATCTGTAAAATCAAGATGTGGCAGACTACGCAAGCGCGATAAACCAATTCCTGGGGCACCATGACACCAAGCGATCACACAATTAGGCTGGGTGCTTTTATTTTTTAAGACTACATCAGTAAAACTACGTAAATCAAGCCAGTTATGGACTTGAGGACAGAAGAGACTTCGTTCATAGGCAATAGCTTCAAGTGCTGTTTTGCGAAAACGTTCTTCACCTGTTAGTGCAGATAGCTCTAGTAGTGACCAAGCTATACCAGCAACACCATGAGAGAAACCTGATAAGGGGGTTGTTGTTATTCCTTTGGCAACCCAACCAACACCCTGTTCCATATTTTGCGCTTTAGTAAGGAGATGGTTGCCACACTGAATGGCAGCAGCCAGAACGCATGGTGATGGTTGACAGTGATATAAAGTAAGTAAGCTAACTATACAGCCGGCAGAACCACCTATAATATCTAGTTGCTCATCTTGCTCAATCAGCGTTGGTATTAAGTTAACTAAACTTTCTGCTTGTATGAGTAGCTCTGTTTGATTCCACAGAACACCCAGATGTGTCAGAGCGTAAATTACTCCTCCCCATCCACCAAAACCACCTATTGACTTAATAGAGGATTTATTTCGTTCCACATACTGGAGTAACCTTGTCAGTGCAGCATGAGCTAAGGAAGTATAGCGTTGCTCTTGAGTAATAGCACCGAGATAAGCTAAAAATAAAATTATCCCTGGCAGCCCATCATATAAGTCCATTCCCAGCGATGTCAGAGACCAATGACGTTCATTGACCAAAGTTAAACCAAGCCAGGTAGCATCATTCTGACCTTTTAGTGCTAATATTTCTAAACGCTCACCAATAGCTTGAGCAGTTGCCAGCAGTTGCTTAGAATCGACTATGCTCTTTGGTTCAGACAACCGATGAGTTGACCATTGTACTTGCTCCGAAGCCATAGCTAATGTTGCTAGTGAGGCACGAATAAACCAAAGTTGTTGCTCTAAATCTTGATCGCTCAAATGCTGCAAGTGATGACGCACTAGGTCTAGGCCTGATTGATTGAAGAAATTGCTAATCTGCTCATTGCTACTACTCCATAAATCGCGGGAGCTAGGGCGTGTTGTAAATAGGGGAATGCTACCCTTTTGTAAGTCTTCTCGTTCAGCAGAAATCACTTGAGCGAGAAAAGGCCTATGTTTAACATCAACCCAAAGGTGGTCAAGCAAGCGGTCACGATCAAGTGCATTACGTAGCAGATCGGGGTGAAAGCTCTCATCTAGCACCAAACCATACGTCTGGGTGGAACGGAGCAATACGCGCACCTCATCTTCAGCAAAGCGCATTAAGAGTCCATTTTCTGATAGCAATTCATCTCGATGTTCCTGAAGTAAGCGATAGATATCAGTAAATCCAGAAGTGATATCGTGGGTATATTCCAACACATTAACTGGTTTACCGTTAAGAGTCGGCTGATTTTTTGCTCCTGACATTTCAATCCGATCTCGCACCACACGCATTTCATCTGTACCTTTTCCTTCTAAATGTGAAATACGATGTGGGCTAAGTTGACCTTCTGTGGAACCTAAACCACTGAAATCAGCACCTTCATACTCACCATCTGCCCACATACGGATAGGAAGTAACCCAGTCTGTAAAACAGAGCGATCAAAACTACGAGCAGTGCTAACCTCTGTTGGGGATATGTTAAATTTGCCAATCTCTGGATGGAATAAACATTCCAAATCAACTAATATAGGCTGATCACCTGCTGCAATTAAGTTTTCAAAATGAAAATCAGTTCCTTCTAGGGCATACAATAGAGCTAAGTAGCCACCCTGACGCTGATAAAAATTTTGGATTTCTTCTGAAGATGAACAACTATGGGCTATGACAAATTCAACCCAACCATAGCTACCTCTATCAATAATTTTCAGTGTTCGGAATGAAGTGCTATTACTTCGTTGATTTATCCAAGCTAGAAGTTCTTGAAAATGCTGATCAATAGCCAATGACCTTGGTTTATAGACAACTCGAAAGCCTGAACTAAATCTTGCTATTAGAACAGAACGACCACCTCGATGACTATCGCCAACATCTCCTTCTATTGCTACAAGATGCCCTGGATCACTCTGAGGATGAAATTTAGTGCAGATATCTGCCCAGTCTGCACATAAGTGTTGAAGGAATTCCAAACTAAACTTAACCCATTGATCAATACAAATTGTGATATGACGGGCTAAAACTGGATATTCTTGTAGTAAATCCAAAGCCGTTTGGCGATTCCATAAGTATTGTAAAAAACTACGGAATCGATCCTCTGGAGTATTGCCTTTTAAAATGCCTTGTAGGCGAGCTACATGAAGCTCTAAAATCATCGTACGGTTCATTATCCAAAGTAGCTGCCGTGGCGTATTAGTAAAAAGAATATTTGCTATTGTGTTGGGGTCAAAAGGTAAATCAGAGAAATTTTGCAGCAGTTTAGAAACTCCTTCATATAGCCTATCAAATCCCTGGCTAATTAATGGCTCTACAACATATAAAAAACCTGTTGCCTCTGTACCTGGTTGTAAATTTGAGGGAGGCACTACATAAATATTGGAGGAAGTTGAGCGTGAGAAGGCTTGTTCCAACTCTGTTAACCAAGTGGGGGGGTTAGAGAAACGATTTTGTACATTTTCAACTGGTTCACCAAGGAGGTATTTAAATTCCTCTTCAGTCATTCCATCTATTGCTAAACGTTGAGCGAAATAAATATCATTTGTGAACGGAGACTGTGACTTCCAAACCTGCACACGTTTTTCAGCAAGATTAGTATTAATATCCTTGTTTAGCGGCTTACTTTTAGCAGTGTGTAATGATGTAAGACGCTCAGTTAATGTAGTAGCTTGATACCAAGTAGAAACATGGAAATTAGATTGGTTCATGGTAGTTTTATTGAAAGTTATAAAATGACAAAAAACATTAGCTACTTGGTAAAGTAGCAATAATCCATAAAAATCTACTTTGAATTTTAAAAAAAATGTATCTGTGTTTCAAAAACCAAATATAGAATTCCTATTTTATTATTGAACAAATTTTGACTTCTAATCTTTATAAAACAAGCTTTTGAGTCTCAGAATACGTTCAAAATTCAAGTCGAATTCCTATAACATTCATATGAAAAAATTGGATAATGAAAAATTTAAAAAAGAGGAGAATAATTAGCCTATAACATTCTAAATATTGCCTAAAAATCACAAAAAAAATGGGTATTTAAGGCTTAATTCATGACTTTAAGTAATAGACTCGAATCTTTTTTATTCTCCTCTTAAACCACTATGTAAACTCTTACTAGAAAATTAGTAACCTATAAGAGAACATTCAAGGCTATTCTTAGATCGTTTTGATTGTTGGCAAAGCCTGAAATGGTGATATCTGTGCTTCATCTTGAGACTTTGCTACAATAGTGTAGCAACTATTTCTCCGGCAAGTGCATCTAGGACCATTAGAGAACTCAGTAGCAAAAGCATCTACGAGAGCAGCACCACCACCCAACACTTCCATTTCTTTATCTGAAAGCTCAACTATCCCGGCGGGATTTTCAGGCAATTGGGAACGCTGTTCTTCACTCAGGCTGTTGCGATAGTCTTCATCTTTCCATGCACGAACAATGTCAATATTAGACATGATTTTTCTCCTTTGATGTTTGGTAATTATTTTTAGAAATAGACCTTAGCTTTCAGGAATAATCCTGTGCGTTTGTCTGGGTACTTCTACGATGGCTTTGAGTGTTTATGCACCTTTTAGCTGAGGTTACTTGCTGGGTCTAGTGCGATCGCGTAATTTAGAAGATTGTTGGTAATATTGTGGAAAATGCCTGGAACGCTGTGTATTACAATTAAGTAGAAATTCGTAACCTCCAAATTTTCTATACTCACAAAATTTTTATGCAACCCCGACAGGGTATTATTGAAATGTTCTCGACCTTTGTGCAGTTGGATGCAGATAGGTTCAGCGTTTGGACGACAGATAGCAAACTACACCGAAGTATCAAAAAATGCTTAGAAAAATACCCTCAGCAGAAATCTGATAATTTTTGGGTGCTTTACTGGTACAAAATCTGGCAAATAGAATCCAGTCCTCTTGCTGCGGGACATATTTCCGCTTATTTGCAAGAGGTATGCTACTGGGTTGCTAGAAAAATAGCCGTAAATTTTATCAGTCAATTTTCTATTGCTGATTGTTTTCAGATTGCTATTTCCTGCATTTATAAAATTCTCAGAAATTTTAATCCTGAATACAGTACAAATTTAAAAAGCTATGCAGAATATGCTTTTGAGCGTTTTCTCAAAGACTCACTACGTCTAGGAAAGGAAGCAGATATCTGCACTGACTGGGCTTTACTGCATAAAATTAGTCGGAAACGGTTGCTAAATTCTTTCAAGAATGCTGGTTTTAATAGTCAAATTATCAATAATTACGTCTTAGCTTGGGAATGTTTTAAGGAACTCTACACCAGTGACAGCCAAACTATCCGTCAGTTAGGAAAACCAGATACCACCACATGGCAAGCAATTACTCAGCTATACAATAGACAAAGCTTGAGCCAAATGACTCCAGAAACTTTGGAAAAATGGCTAATTACCTGTGCTAAATCTGTACGAGAGTTTCTTTACCCCAAGTTTGTGTCTGTAGATGCTCCTATTCATGGGCAAGAATCAGGTAATTTATTAGATACATTACCCGCAGATTTACCAGCATCTTTACTTACAGAAATTATTGCCCAAGAAGAATCCACAGCTAGACAAACACAACAAGCACAATTAAACCAAGTTTTGATAGATGCTCTAGCAGAATTAGATATTCAATCTCAAAAATTACTCCAAACTTATTATGAGCAAAAGCTGACTCAACAACAAATTGCCCAACAGCTAGAAATGAAGCAATATACAGTTTCTCGCCGTCTTAGCAGTATTAAACGCTCATTACTCACTACCCTAACGCAGTGGAGTCAAAATCATTTGCATATCTCCCCTACATCCGTCGTAGTGGATGGCGTAAGTAAAAGTCTGGAAGAATGGCTCAACAATTACTATAGAACCTCTTGAGATTATGTTTGATGCTGCTGTGGTTTTCCCTGTTGATAATGACTTGGTTCTAGAAATGATTCAGATATCACCATCTCTAGAGCATAATTACTCTACGGCTGGTGGTTATCAGCGTGCTTGGCTCAATCAAGTTTGTTTAACTACATTTTTAGATTGGTTGCACGAAGAAATTACACCCCATGCTAGAGTGCATCCCCAGACGGCTGCTTTACCGAGTGTTTGGGAAGTAGTCAATGGTACGGCTATGAGTTTTGATAACTCTCGCTTAGTGTTGATTCCTACCTTAGCAATGGATGTAGATGAGTTGCGTGTACCTCAAGAATGGGTGGATATTCCTGAATGGGTGGCTGATTATTACTTAGGGGTACAACTAAATTCTGATGAAGGCTGGATGCGAGTTTTTGGTTACACAACTCATCAACAACTGAAAACCTTGGGGGTTTATGATCCAGGCGATCGCACTTACAGTTTAGAATCTGATTATCTCATCCCCGACCTCAATGTACTTTGGATAAATCACCAATTGGCTCCTGAAGAAATCAGACGTGCGCCGGTTGCTTCCCTACCACCTTTACCCCAAACTCAAGCCGACAATTTACTGCAAAGATTAAGTAATGCAGATATCAAGTTCCCCCGCCTAGAAGTTCCCTTTCCCCTTTGGGGAGCATTGATAGCACACGGCGGTTGGCGACAACATTTGTATGAATTGCGCCAAGGAATTGTGCAACCAGCATCCATAGGGCAATGGCTTCAAGAAGGTGTATCAAATTTTGCTCAACAACTGGGTTGGGAACGGCGGCAGTTTTTGGCCTTGTCTTCAGGGATGAGGAGTTTAGAAAGCCAAGCAGCTATTTTAGGCTTATCTCGACAAATTTTAGTATCTGGTAATACTTATGAGTTACGAGTTTTTCCTAAAGGCCATCCAGATGAAAAAATTTGGCGTTTTGAATTACGCAATATAAATCCAGAAAATCTAATTCCTGTAGGATTTCAACTCAGGCTGCTCACAGAAGATTTACAACTATTTCCTAACAATGAAGATACAGCGACAACACCTGTAGACGAATTATACGTGGAGGTAATGTTGGAACCGGGTGAAGGGTTAGTTTGGGAAGTCACGCCTTTACCAGCAGAATATGAGCGCGAAATTTTACGTTTTTAGTGGCACAAGGACTGGTTCTTTATTGAACACAGGACACAGAGAAATTTCCGGGAGTGGGAAGTAGTGAAGAAGAAATTTATAAATTTTTGTTTGCTGGCTGTACTAACTATATTTATATGTGGCGTTGTGACTCCAGCCTTCGGGAATAGTTCTCAAAAGACAATTATTAATCAAAATTCACCATCTAAGATTGCTGAGAGCCGAATATTATATGAAAGTGGTAGATTTGCTGAGGCAGTGCAAATTTTACAGGAAGCAGTCCAAGTATATCAACAGCAGGGAGATACTTTAAAACAAGCTGTAGCTTTGAGTAATCTATCGCTGGCTTATCAACAACTTGGTAATTGGCAACAGGCGCAATTAGCTATTACCAATAGCTTAGATTTACAAGCAATAAATAATAATAAATTAGCAATTTTCGCTCAAACTCTAGATATTCAAGGACGCTTACAACTCTCAACAGGTAAGACAGAATTAGCTCTTAATACTTGGAAACAGACTGAAGATATTTACACCAAGTTAGGTGATGAAAATGGTATTGCTTTGGCACTACTTTATCAAGCTCAAGTATTACGCAATCAAGGTTTTAATCAGCAAGCTATTGAAAAACTAGAACAAGTAAATCAAACTCTAAAATCTCAAAGTGATTCTTTGGCGAAGGCAGCCGTTTTACTTTCCCTTGGTGATACACTAGAAAATGTGGGAGAGTTAGAAAAATCTCGTCTGGCTTTAGAACAAAGTTTAGCAATTCATCAAAGATTAAAATCACCAGAAAATATTGCTTTAAGTCTGCTCAGTTTAGGTAATAATGCGCGGAGGCAACAAAAAAATCCCCAGGCGATTGCATTTTATCAAAAAACATTTGATATATCATCTTCACCCCTAACAAAAGTTAAAGCACGGCTGAATCATTTCAATTTACTAATTGAAGAAAAACAATTTACAGATGCTCAAACCTTAACTTCAGAAATTCAATCTCTACTAGCACAACTTCCACTCTCACGCCCCTCGATTTACGCTCATATTAACTTTGCTCACAGTTTGGGTAGATTAAATACTCCCAAACCCCAAATTGCTCAACTTCTAGCTACATCTGTACAACAAGCCCGGAGCATAGATGATATCCGCGCCGAAGCCTATGCTTTGGGTAATTTAGGTAATTTGTATGAAAAAACACAACAATTTGCTGAAGCGATTAACCTGACACAACAGGCTTTGATGTTGGCGCAAACCAGCAACGCTCCAGAAATTACTTATTTGTGGCAATGGCAGATGGGTAGATTATTCAAAGCCCAAGGTAATTTTACAAGAGCGATCGCCGCCTATGATGCAGCTGTAGAAACATTGGAATCACTGCGTACTGATTTAGTAGCAGTCAATCAGGATATCCAGTTTAATTTCCGAGATAATGTAGAGCCAGTTTATCGTGAATCGGTGGCTTTATTGCTGCAAAATCCCGGTGAAAAACCTGATATTAAAACATTAGATAAAGCTAGAACCCGCATAGAATCACTACAGTTAGCAGAACTGGATAACTTTTTTAGAGAAGCTTGTTTACAAGGGCAGAGGGTACTTTTAGATCAATTAGTAGATAAAGAAAATCCCAACACTGCCGTACTTTATCCCATTATTCTGCCAGAACAACTCCAAGTAATTGTCAAAATTCCTCAACAACCACTGCGCCATTATACAGCTAATAAATCCCAGGTTGAAGTTGAGCGCACCTTGACACAACTACGGGAATATATTTTAGAACCGGATAGAACCGAGGAAGTCAAAGCCCTTTCCCAAGAAGTCTATAATTGGTTAATTAAACCTATTGCATCTGATTTAGCCACAAGTGAAGTTAATACTTTAGTATTTGTATTAGATGGAGAATTAAGAAATATACCCCTAGCTGCACTTTACGATGGCGAGAAATATTTAGTAGAAAAATACGCTGTTGCTCTTAGTTTAGGACTTCAGCTATTAACTCCCAAACCTCTGTCTGAAACTCCATTGAAAGTCATTGCTGCGGGTTTAGTGGAACCACCACCAGAGTTTTCCACATTCCCACCCTTACCAGGAATCAAGTTAGAATTTGACCTCATTGCTAAAACAGGAGCATCTACCAAAAAACTACTAGATAAAGACTTTACCAGTAGCACTCTAGAAAAAAATGTAAATACTCTTCCTTTTAATGTGTTACATTTGGCAACTCACGGGCAATTTAGTTCTCGTCCGGAAGAGACTTTCATTTTAGCCAATGATGGTTCTATTAATGTTTTAGAATTCGATAAATTACTCCGCAGTCAGAGTGAAACTAATACACAAATCTTAGAATTATTAGTTTTGAGTGCTTGTCAAACTGCCACAGGTGACAATCGTGCTACATTAGGGTTGGCAGGCACAGCAGTTAAAGCAGGCGCACGTAGCACACTCGCTTCACTGTGGCATATTAATGATCAATCTACTGCTATTTTAATTGGTGAATTTTATCATGAATTAGTCAATAATCAAGTGACAAAAGCAGAAGCCTTGCGTCGCGCTCAAGTAAAATTATTAACAAAATATCCTAATTATATGCGCCCTGGTTACTGGGCTGCTTATGTATTAGTTGGTAATTGGTTTTAAGCAATAACAGCCTCCAAATATCTTGTCATTGACATCCTCCGAGCATCAAACATGACTGAGGATGAACTGAAATTAGAAATTGCCATCTTGCTTTATGAGCAAGGTAAAATTAGCAGTGGCAAAGTCCGAGCCTGGACAAGAATCACAGTACTTGAATTCCAGCATGAACTGGCTAAACGCGGTTTACACATCAACTATGATGTAGAAGATTTCCAATCCGATATGCGGACACTGCAATCAATGGGTTTGTTGTGATTATAGTTAGCGACACATCACCGATCACAAACTTGGCAGCAATTGATCAGTTAATTGCTACTGCTGACTTTCGGGTTAGCCAAAAGTTGTATGCAATTGTCTTGCAATCTGCTGATGAGGGTTAAGACTTTGAGAGAACAAACGCCTTAAATCCCTTAGCTCGAACAATTTTCAACAGAGTAAAACGAAAACAACCAGACACTGCGTTGAAAAAGTACGAGTAGGTAATATTAGCCTACTTACCATAGACAGCAGCAGTTTTTGGGTGTTGGCTATTTGAACCGCAGGCATCGCTTTGGGGCAGAGTCCCTAGTCTGATATCAAATTCGATATCAAAGCAGCAATTTTACAGACTACCACAGCGCTGATGATACTTAGTGACTTCCGCAACAAGTGGCAATAGCCATTTCTTGTGTAAACGTTCAGGCAAAAACATTGTATGCAATGATAGTCGTTATTGGAAACATACATTATCGATAACGTATCTGTGAGCAATTATGCCTAACGAGCCACTGTTTGGGGAGATTGTTAAGTTAGAGTTGGAAGCGTGTTTGGATGCGCCGATTACTCGGTATTTTGACGCTCAACTTGACAAAGACCCAGATGTGTTGGCCCAACTGTTGGCAGATAAACGCAACCCCAATACTCGGCGTGCTTACGAGAAAGATTTACGGGATTTCTTTGTGAAGATGACTTTGATGCCGCCCAGTAGTGATAGCGTGCTGGAGTTTCTGCACTTGCAGCGAGAGCAAGCGGTGATGGTGGTACTGAAGTACAAGGCAAAACTGATAGCTTCGGGGGTGCGGGAGGCGACAATTAATCGGCGGTTGGCGGCGATTAAGTCGTTGGCGAAGATGGGGCGGAAGCTGGGGGTGTGCAATTATTCCCTGGAAGATGTGTCAGGGGAGAAGGTCAAGGCGTACCGGGATACGCGGGGGGTTGATAGCAAGACGATAGCACTGGTGTTACAACAGTTTGACCGGGAGACTTTGATTGGTAAACGCAACTATGCGATTTTTTTGGTGCTGTGGGGTTTGGCTTTGCGTCGTCAGGAAATCTGTCAGTTAGATGTGGGGGATTTTGATTTTTATGGGCGCAAGTTGCGGGTTTTAGGGAAGGGTAAGGGAACGAATGAAGAATATTTGGATATGTCCAAAGATGTGGCAGCGGCGATAGCAGATTGGTTAATTGCCAGGGGGGATTTGAATGCTAGTTTACCAATTTTTACGGCGTTGGATTTTCACAATGAGGGGCATAGATTGACTGCGGATGCTATCTATAAAATTGTGTCGGCAGCTTTTAAAAAAGCGGGTGTGAAGAAACAGATGTCACCGCACAGGGTGAGGCATTCGGCGATTACGGCGGCATTGGATGCGACGGATGGGAATATTAGAAAGGTGCAGAAGTTGAGCCGTCATGCTGACCCCAGGACGCTGATGATTTATGATGACAACCGGAATAAAGATTTGTGGGAAATGTCGGAATTGTTGACTGGTATGTTGAAGGATGCGGAGTGAGAAAAGTATTATTTGCCATCATGTATTATTTTGTATTAACTGTGTTACATTATGTTTGATAGTGTCTGTTATGCCTGATATTTTTCTCGACCGACGTGTGCCTTTTGTAAACGCTATCTTTCATTACTGTTGTCCTGTTATTGTCTCAGATGGAATTTGGGGTGAACAGCTATTGCAATTATGTATTACCCAAGCGGATTCCAGTTACTCAGCCGTAAATATTGCTCAAAAAGGTGATCTCTAACACAGATTTTGACTTGTAATCTGTAGGTCAACATTTCTATTTAAATTTGGGAATTATAGAAGTAGACGATGGATAAGTATAATCAAGCGAATTTTGAAATAATCCCAACGTTGGGACAGTTTTTGTGAGTTAAGAATGAATCCAGCAATTACAGTCACCCAAAAACAACTCTCAGAATTTCTGCTGAATGTGGCAGTAGTACGACCCGTATTTATTTGGGGAGCGCCAGGAATCGGTAAATCATCGTTAGTAGAAGCATTTGCGGCGGAAGTGGGAATACCCTGCGTTTCACTACTTGGTAGTCAACTAGCACCAGAAGACTTAATTGGTGTACCGCAGATTATAGATGGAACAAGTCGCTTCTGCCCACCCAGAATGATTGCACGAGAAGAACCCTATTGTCTGTTTTTGGATGAACTTAACGCTTGTTCTCACGAAGTACAGAAGGCATTTTACAGCCTGATTCATGAGCGACGAATTGGTGAATATCATCTCCCTAAAGATTCAATTGTCATTGGTGCAGGTAATCGCGCTCAAGATAGTGCAATTGTGAAACCTATGTCTTCACCTTTGCTAAATCGTATGGTTCATGTTCATTTAAAAGTTTCCCATCGAGACTGGTTAGATTGGGCAAAAAATCATAATATTCATCCTTGGGTAATTGAATATATTCAAACTCGCCCAGATCATCTATGGAGTCAACCTCCTAAACATGAAGAACCTTTTTCCACTCCTCGTTCTTGGCATATGTTAAGTGATACTCTACATGAATACGGAGAACGCCTCACAGATCATTGGCTAGAAGTTCTCGCTATGGGATGTCTTTCTCCTCATCATGGAACACAGTTCAAAGGTTTTATTAAACAAATTAAAAGTAAATATCAACTCACAGCTATTCTTAAAGGCGAAATTGGCTGGCCACACCAGCCAGAAGATAGAGATGTCCTCTATTTTTTAGCTCAATCATTCCGCGCTCAACTCATCAAAGAATTACCCCAAGAACGTCAAGCAATGACAGGTAGCCATAAAGATTTAGCTCATCGCGCCAAAGGACTACTCAAGGATTTAGCGGCTATCAGCTTTGAAATTGCCCAAATGGTGGTTTCTGAAACCGAGAAAGGAGATGTTTTACCTAGTTGGTTAATGGTAGAAATAGTTAGAGACTTGCCACGTTTAGTCAAAAAAGAAAATGCCACGTAAACAGGAGCAAAAAGATATTGCTAAACTACAATTTGAGCAAGGATATAATATCTTGCGACAGCATCCAATTTTTACATCTTTGCTTTATCATGCTAACATTAATCGTCAACCGAGTAATCAATGTCCGCCAAAAAATTGGGCTGTCATTAATAATTTAGGTACAATTCATATACATCCAACCCGACGGGGTTCTCCTGAAGAATGGGTTTATGTACTAGCTCATTGTCTCTTACATTTGGGCTTTGGTCACTTCCAAGAACGCACCCATTTCCGTGAATGGAATGCCGCTTGTAATTATTTTATTGCTAAGTTTATGGCAGATTTAAAATTAGGAACTGCCCCTGAAGAATACCTTTTTCTCCTCAAGTTTGCTAACCGCAATGAAGACAGTTTATATCAAGAATTTTGTGAGCGGGGTATTCCTGGAAATGACTTGGTTGATATGTTTATAGAAACTCCCAAAAGTCATTATTGGTATGCTAAAGTTGATTGGCAAGCTGTCTTTGGAGAAGGTTTAACAAGAGCCGTTACTAATGCTGTATCTGTAGCCGCAGGACAGGATATTTCTTTAGCAGGGGAAAGTAAAAATAACACTCCTGCACAAAAAGCTAAGGCTTGGTTTATTAATAGTTATCCTCTATTGGGAGCTTTAGCAACTAATTTTGAAATTATTGAAGATCCATTAATTTGTCAACGGTTAGAAATTTCTGTAGCTGCTATTGATGTAGAAAATAAGCAAATTTTTATTAATCCTGCCGGCGGTTTAACTAATGAAGAATACCGATTTGTGATGGCTCATGAATTGTTACACGCCGGACTGAGACATGATACCCGTCGTCAAGGAAGAGAGCCTTATTTGTGGAATGTTGCTTGTGATTATGTGATTAATTCTTGGTTAATAGAAATGGGGGTAGGTGAATTACCTCATGTGGGAGCATTGTATGATCCTGATTTGAAGAATTTATCAGCCGAGTCAATTTATGACCAAATAGTTAAAGATTTGCGCCTCTATCGCAAACTATCTACTTTGCGGGGTATCGGACAATGTGACATTTTGGAACCAGGAATATCAGATTGGTGGACTTATGGTGATGGTGTGGGATTGGATGAATTTTATCGCCGTTGTCTAAGTCAGGGACTTGCATATCACCATGAACAAAATCGGGGTTTTCTCCCGGCGGGTTTAATTGAAGAGATTCGCGCTTTGAGTTATCCGCCGATTCCTTGGGATGTGGAATTGGCTAAGTGGTTTGATAATTACTTTTCTCCTTTAATTAAAGTCAGGTCTTATGCTCGTCTCAGTCGCCGTCAATCTGCGACTCCCGATATTCCCCGTCCTCGTTATGTACCAGATAGCAACAATGAAGAAGGTCGCACATTTGGGGTAGTTTTAGATACTTCTGGTTCAATGGAGCGGGAGTTATTGGGAAAGGCGTTAGGAGCTATCTCTAGTTATAGTATTTCCCATGATGTTTCTTTTGTGCGGGTCGTTTTCTGTGATGCTTTTGCTTATGACCAAGGTTATCTAGCACCAGAATCGCTGGCAGATAGAGTTCAAGTCAAGGGTAGAGGCGGTACTGTTTTACAGCCAGGAATTGATTTATTGGAAAGAGCCGAGGATTTCCCGAAAAATGGGCCATTACTAATTATTACTGATGGATATTGCGATCGCGTACACATTCGGCGAGAACACGCTTTTTTAATTCCTGTAGGTCGGCATTTACCCTTTATTCCTAAAGGTCAGGTTTTGAGAATCAAGTAAGCTGTTCATTTAATCACTGACTAGGCCAGATTATGAGGCAATGCGTCAAGAAAAAGATTTAACTAGTGCAACTCCTCCAATCAACACGCAAAGTGACCTCATATCAGTAAACCTCCCGAACTCACCAATAGTGCGAAAATTCATGTCATTGTCGCACTATGTTGTATCACATGGGGGGGAGGGGGTTGGGGAGTAATTGTCAGATGATTGACATTTGGGGAGGGGGAGGAGGCGAAATTTTCTGACGTGAAAGTGTCGGGGTTGACGAGGAAGTAAGTGATCTGACGGTCAAAGAATAGGGCGGTAACAATTAAAACACTGTTTGAGGTCACTGGCAGTTTTAAATATTTTTGATAAAGGCTCACCATATTTTACCGATAGAAGACAGACAGGATAATGCCAATAAGCGAACCCAGGAGTAATACTAGACTGCTTATAGAACTGATACCAAAACCAATAACCCGCCTCTTAGCAGCTTGATAATATCCCCAAGCGTATGCAATTCGTCCTACCAACCAGACCACACCAAGTCCCGTTGCCCACAATGGACTAGCGTAGAAAGAAAATAACCATAACCCAGGCAAGAAGAAAACTAACTGTTCTAGAGTATTCAGCTGGACTCGCAGCACTCTTTCAAAGTCTGGATTTCCTGTCATTTGAGGAGCGGGTACATTATATTTGGCTCTATATCTACTGACATTAATTGTGAGAACCAAGTATAACAGCAGTGCCAAAGCAGTTATAAGACTAACTAAAGGTGACATATTCGAATCCTGACAAATCAAAAAATTAAGTATAGCTTCGCAATTAGGCAAGTATGAAAAGACAAAAGCTGTATCATTCTGCACGAATAGTAACTTCAAAAAAGGTTTACGGTGCTATGTGTATAGTGATTCAAGAGATAAAAATCCTGATTCAGCAAAAAGGTTCACCAACAATAAATCACTACTTTCATAATATTACCAGGATTCTTTCCAGCGACGTTTCATCCAGTACCCCATTGCAGCAGTAACAATAATTCCAGCAATTGTTTCCGGTTCGGGAACGGTAGTCAAACCAATAGTAGCTTTACCAGTACCAGTAGTTTGAATACACTGACTCAAAGGTGGACAAATTGTGACAACTTCCGATTCGATCTGACCGAGGAAAATGGAGGTATTTAACGGACTCGTAACTCTCCATCGAACTTGAAAGAAAGTCTCTATTCCCGCAAAAGGAGAAGAACCGCTTACTATCCCTTGACCAGTCACGTCAGCTATTAAATCTTCTCCATCAACCGTATATGAACCTGTTTCAAAGGGAGCAATAGGGATAGATTTTAGCCCCAAAGCACTCAAAAGAGGGAAATCAAGTAAGAAGTTGAGATCAAAAATAGTTTGGTTGGTGTTCGTATCGAAGGTGACTACACTTGGTAAATTGGGGTTTTGACTTGCAGAAATCACTCCAGTAGTAACTTCTCGACCACCAAGAGGTAAATTAACTGAATTGAAAGTGCCATGAAAATCAGAAAAAGTCTGTTTGATAATAGCGGCTGATGCTGATTTAGACAGTACAGAAAACAGTACAGTCACTGAGGCAAGGCAATAAATAGTTTTTCTAACAAACATACGCACCTGTTACTTAAATTTAGCTTTTAGCTGGAAAATTCCTGAGAATTACTGTACCGAATATATTGCACCATTCCTCAATAAATGGGGTTTGCTGCCACTGTAGCGATAAAATAACTCTTGTATCGCAGTCAGTTTTAACCAACCAAATTCTTAACTGATTCAGCAAAAATTTGCTAAGGTTGCAAACATGGTCAAGTTGCTTGTGAGTAAATTATGGTTTTGTCAGGTGGTTTTCGTGACTGAAAAAAGATGATTTGATAAAAAGCTTTCACAAAGCTACCATCTCTTCACTCTGAGATTTATGCTTTTGCAGATATTGCCTTCTAGCTTCATAAATCAGAAACAAAAACCTACCTTGATACACCTTGGATAACTTTTTCAGAAAATGAATTCAAGTCTTAGTATCCACCTAATCGACTTGACCGGACATTATCTGTTTCTGGGATCAACCGTAGGGGGTGACGGTAGCTAAACCAGTAGCCACAAGGTTTTCTTTAGTCCCTTTCACCGAAAACACATCAGCCCTGGTAATGACTTGGCTAAAAGTCGATTTAATCACATAACCTCTAGCAATCAATTTTTCCCCCACCGCCGGGGCGATAAAGTTCAGCTTGTATTCGGCAGTAACGACATCACCAACCTTAGAAGCTGCTGCCCAACAACAGGCACTATCAATTAAAAAACCAATCACAGCCCCGTGGGTAAACCCATTATGCTGCTTTAATTCCTCTCGCATAGAGACGATTAATTCAGCAAAGCCATCTTCACAAGCAGTGATTTCTGTGTTCATCCAGACTGTAAAGGGAGATGTCTGAATAGCTTCTCGTAGGGAAACAATATTAGCGGGAGTTCTGATTTTAGCAACAGGTTTGTTGAGTTTTTCAGTCTTGATTGTAGCATCCATAAATTAAGAAATTCCTGATATTGTGCAATCACGGCCTAGAAAAAAATCAACCAACGATTTCGGGATTAAACCTTTTAGCTTTTACTTGTTCTGGAGTTGGCTGTTTGACATTCCAAGCCCAACCTAGTTTTTCCAACAAGCTAATAAATGAGCCACTGGGATCTATTTGCCACCAATCAATATTTAGTAAGGCCGAACCAGGAAAAGCATGATGATTGTTGTGCCATGCTAATCCCAAGGTGGGAATTGCTAGAAACCAAATGTTAGCACTGTGACTGTTGGCTTGATCGATAAATGGACGAGTACCGAAGAGGTGACAACCGGCGCGAATAATCAAATCTCCCATCAGGGTCATCACGCAGAATCTGAAACATCCCCCCCAGAGAAAAGCAGTCCAAGCCCCGTAAGCAGTCCCGGTAAATAAGAACCCTAGTAAAGCTGGCAAGAGGAACGAGGACAAAACGATGCCATAAAAATAGTTATTGATCATCACCATTGCTGGTTCAGCAAGTACATCCTTGGCATATCTTTCAGGGGCAGCGATTTGGTTAGTTTTGGAGTTATACTTCCAGCCAAAAAAGGAGTGCCAGATATTTCTGAACTTAGACCAAGGTTTTTCAGCTTCAATGTAATGGGGGGTATGAGGATCGCCTACTTGATCTGCATAGATGTGATGACGACGATGATAAGCCACATACTCAAGAATGGGTGCTTCACCTGTCATTGAGCCAGCCAAGGCCAGCAGAATGCGTAGGGGTTTGACTACTTTATAGCTTTTATGGGCAAAGAGTCTGTGCATTCCTGCTTCTCCAGCTAACCCAACAAGGTTAAACATGAAAAGCAAAATTCCCAAGTCAATCCAACTAATGCCTTGATTCCGAAAAGATGCGATCGCCGCAATTACACCGATTAAACTGATAATGTCGATGGTAGGATACCACGCATATCTAATCCATTTCCTGATTCCAGAAAGGGGTGTATATTGAGGATGGCTATTATCTATTTCTATGGGTTGAAAAACTTCTGTTACTTCTGTGACTGAATACGGTTCTGGGATTTCACTCAGATAGCTTGGTTGTTGAATAGACATAAACTGTAACTTTTACCCTTCAGATACTTTCTTTGACTGTTTCGAGATTTTCAAGTTGTTGCAAGAGATACAGCAACTTGGTACGCTGCCTTTGAATTTTGCCACTGGTGGTTTTGGGAATGGAATTTAACGGCAGCAGTACAGTTTCATGTACTGTTAGTTGATAATGGTTATAGACAGATGTCTTAACTGCTTCTTTGATCTCATCAGCATAGCGATCAATTTGTGCAGCAAACTGGCGAACGACTTCATTAACCACCACCAGTTTCTGAGCATAAGTTCCAGCGACTGAGAACACAGCACAATTAACTTCGCTTAAGGCGGGGTGAGACAGTTTGACCGTTTCTTCAATATCTTGAGGGTAATAATTTTTCCCATCGATCACGATCAAATCTTTGAGCCGCCCCGTAATATAGAGTTGCTGCTGAGAATCGAGAAAGCCTAAATCTCCTGTCCGTAAAAATCTCAATCCATCCCGGTAAACGAATGTTTCCTGATTTTTATCTGATTGCTGCCAGTAACCTCGCGTAATACTTGGCCCTGCAATCCAAATTTCTCCGATGTGATGAGAAGGACATTCTTTGAAAGTTTGAGGATTGATGATGCGTAAAGACAATTCTGGCATCACCTGACCACTGCTCACCACCGTGCGGGTGTTGCCTTTCTGCCCAGACGCATCTGCATCAAGAACTTCATCGCTGCTACAAGGAATAGTCAAAGCCAAAGGTTCTTGAGATTTAGCTGTACCACTAACAATTAGGGTTGCTTCTGCCAAACCATAACAAGGTAAAAAGGCCGATTTTTTAAACCCATAGGGAGCAAAGATATCGCTAAATTGTTCTAGAGTATGCAGCTTGATATGTTCAGCCCCATTGTAGGCTACATCCCAAGAGGATAGGCATAATCCCTCCAGCGAAGCGGGATCGATGCGTTTGACACAGAGATCGTAGGCAAAATCAGGCCCCCCTGTAGTTGTCACTTTTTTGTCTGAGATTGTTTTCAACCAAAGTTTAGGCCGTTGGAGGAAAGTAACTGAAGACATTAAATAACAGGGAAATCCCACATATAAAGGCTGAAAGACACTACCAATCAGTCCCATGTCGTGAAATAGGGGAAGCCAAGCTAACCCGATACTTGTGCTGCTGTGACCGAAGGTTCGCTGAATCATTTTCTGGTTAGCAATGATATTCTCATGACTCACGATTACTCCTTTGGGAAAAGAGGTAGAGCCAGAGGTATATTGCAAAAAGGCAATTTCGTTACTTTGGCGGTCAACTGGGGTGAGGAGAGGGTCTAAAGTATCCAGCGAGGGAAAAGTCTGGATTTGATGAGATGTGCCTAAGCTCTCTTTCTCAAATAAGTCTCGGACAGTTGCGTCAGTTACAACTAAACTAGCATCGCAATCAGTAAAAATCCGTTGATAGTGTTCGCAGTTATGTTTGCGGTTGGGTGAACTGAGGGGAACTGGAATGCGGTTGGTGTAAAGACAAGCGAGAAAGGTAATCACAAATTCAGGGCTGGTAGGCAACTGAATCGCCACGCGATCGCCGCTTGCGGTTTTTTCGCTCAACCATGTCCCTAACTTTTGGATTGCTGTTAGTAAACTGGCGTAGGTGAGGTGAGCATATTCCCTACCTCTAGTATCCAGAAAGTAATAGAGAGGCTGATGGGGTTGATTTTCTGCTCTTAAGAGTAATTTGTCAATCAAACTATTCAAGTGACGAGAACTCATCGGTTTTCTTCCTTCGCGTCAGAGAGTGGAAATAGTTTTTAGTTAAGCCCTGATCCTGACGAAATTGAAGTAGATTCAAGGGCTAAAACTCTGGGGATTTTATGAGTAAAAATTACTCTATATTCCTTAACCGGCAGGGATGAAAGTCACAGGTAGATGGGTTAAGGTACGGGTGATAAACCCCTCTGGATGCCAACGATAATCGGAAGAACCCAATCTGATCTCTTGTACCTGTTCACAGAGGTAAGTAAACAGAAGTTGGCCTTCTAGTCGGGCGATCATCTGTCCTAAGCAATTGTGTATGCCATGCCCAAAAGCAATCTGAGCAGCAGCATCTCGCGTGATATCAAAAGCATTAGGATTGTCAAATTGCGCCTCATCTCGATTGGCAGAAGCAAGACAGAGCAGCATTTTCTCCCCTTTTTGAATAGTCTGAGAGCCTACTTGTAGGTCGCTGACGGCTAGGCGTACTGTTTGCTGTAAGGGTGGGTCAAAGCGGAGAATTTCATTAATAACTTGTTTGCTAGTAGCTTTTCCCTCTCGGAAGATTTGCCACTGTTCGGGGTGTTGAATAAAGGCTAGAACGCCATTAGTAAGCAAACCCTTGGATGTTTCGTGACCAGCAACGTAAGTCATCACACAAGCTATACATAGTTCACTATCTGAGAGTTGATCTTCTCCGACTCTGGCTTGAATTAATTTACTTAGTAAATCGTCTCCCAAATGGATTTTGCGATCATCAATTATTTCTTGGAAAATGGCTATACAGGATTGTAAATCTTGCTCAATGCGACGGATACGCATTTTGGTCAACAAACTCGGTTCTAAGATAGACCGGACGCGGTGAATATATTCATCGATAGTCTTGATGTACTTGTCAGGAATGCCGAGCAGATGAGAAAGAGTATACAAGGGTATTTGATGGGCAATCTGAGCAAAATCAAAACTTTCTTCCTGAATTTTCGGAGCAACTAACTCTGCAATTAGCTGCTGAACGTGGGCAGTATGGGCGTTAATGCTAGTGTTACTAAAAGCTTGTCCTGCCAACCGACGCAAGCGTGCATGATCTGGGGGGTCGGTAAAGACGATCGCTTTTTTGCCCAATTCCACCAAGCCGGGAATATCACCAACCTTTTGCTGCACCACGTACTGGGGAATGTAGTTAACGCTGACCGCATCCGAGTTCAACACTTGGATAATATCTTGATATTTGGTCATGATCCACATATCTAAAGTATGGTGAATCGGATTTTGTTGGCGTAATACTTGATAAGTAGTGTAAGGATCTTCCCGGAAACCAGGTGCAAAGGGGTTAAATTTAACGGGAGACTGAGCGGTAGTTATCATTTTAAATACGACTCCTTATTAGCAGATAGCAGAAGCTATTCGATCATCCTGGTTTATTTAGCTAAGGATTGCATTTCAAATCGTAGTAGTAAGATTTGTCCGAAGTAAAAACCCGCAACTGCTAACTTCAAATACTGTTCGTACTTACGATAGAGTTCTTCACCAAACTGCTCTACAATCAGCAATTTTTGACGGCGGAGATTTTTCAGCCATAAATCGCAAGTTTTACCATAATGGAGGCGATCGTTGCGATAGGTTTTGATTTCAAATAACCCATCAGATGCCATAAAAATTTCACCAGGACGAGGTAATTCGGAATCAGGAAAAATTTCCGTTTGGGTGAACACATTTTTATCTTCAGCATTTAACGACCCATAGGCGATCGTCTGCAAGGATAACTTACCTTTAGGTTTTAACCACTCTTGACAACGGCTGAAAAACTCTCGGTAGACACTAACTTTTTCTTCTAGCGAAGCTCCTGGTTGAGCAAAGTGTTCAAACGCACCGATGGAAACGATCGCATCATAAGCATCTGTTGGCTGATGGACAATCCAGCTCTCTTCGCAGACTTGGATATTAGGGATATTGAGAGCGCGGATATGCAGATATTGATTGTGGCTCAACGTCAACCCTGTAGCATCATTATGGGGATCTGAGTTGATATGGCGTTGCATTAATGCTCCCCAACCACAGCCAATATCTAACAGTCTTTTGCCAGTGGTTGCACCTGAAGCATTCAAATGCCAATCAATTTTTCTCTGTTGGGCTGTTTCTAGGTCATCATCCAAGGTGGGAGAATCCCATAAACCAGAAGAGTAAGTCAAACTAGAATCTAGCCAGAGGGTGTAAAATTCGTTGCTGACATCGTAGTGGTGCTGGATAGCTTCTGCACTACCACCCCGGTTGGTTAAACTTGCTACCATCTTAGGCACTCCTAACAACATTTTCTGAAGTGTTTTCTTCTTGAACCATTTCGGCTAAATAGGTAGAAACTTGAGCAATTGTATTGAACTCAAAAAATAGAGAAGGACTTAGCTCAAAACCTAACCATTCTTCCAAATCTCCTACTAGAGAAACGGCTGCCGAAGAATTGAGTCCAAAACGTTCAAATTCGTAGTTCTCGTCAATTTTTTCTGGCTCTACTTCGAGGATATCTGCTAAGTAGGTTCTGATCCATTTGCTAATTTGCTCTTGAGTTTTCATGACATCTCCTGATTTAAAGTTCTAGCTGAATTAGGCGTTGAGTTCACGGGCTTGAATTTTTTCTGTAGTAGGAACTTTGACATCCCAAGCCAGATGTAAAACTTCCAGTAATTGAATGAACCAGTACCCTGGATCTAGGCGATACCACTCTAAGCCAAAGGAAGCGGAAGCAGGAAACGCGTGATGATTGTTGTGCCATGACTCACCAAAGGTCAATAGAGCAATCAGTCCAAAATTATGACTGTGTTCTTCGGTCTGAAAACGTTTCATACCAAAGCAGTGCAAGAAGGAGTTAATTGACCAAATAGTGTGTCCTCCCCAAAGGATTCTCAACACGCCTCCCCAAATAAATCCTGCTAAAGCTCCCGCTAAACTCCAGTGGTACAATCCCCCTAAGAGTGTAGGCAACACGAAACCAAGGGCAGCCCACCAGTAGTAGTAGCGATCAACTTTGAGAAGGGTTTTGTTTTTGATTAAATCGGGTACATAGTGGACAACACTGGGATATTCGTGCTTATACATCCAAATCACATGGGAGTGAACTAAACCTTGGATGCGATCACGCCAATTACTACCGTGAAGATTTGGTGAGTGAGGATCGCCAGGTTTATCACTCAATTCATGGTGGCGGCGATGTAACGCTGACCATGAGATCACACCCCCTTGACCAGCCATTGCACCCCAAATAGCCAGAATGACTTGAACTGCGTCATTGGTCTTATAGGAACGATGAGTAAATAACCGATGGTAGCCAGACGATACCCCAAATCCTGTAATTAGCCAAAATAAAACAAACAGGAATAACTCAAATGGTCCAAATGGAAGATAAGGTATTAGCAGCAGAGCTATTAAAGTTCCTACAAAGGGCAAGATTTGAAAGAGGATAAAATGCCTCTTTTGCAGACTGTGAATAAAGGGGTTGTTAACCACTTTTTTCCGTTTTGTGTCGTCAGTAAAAATTGACTCGACATCTACTTCTGTATTCATTGGCTTTTGTTCAAGCTGCTAGTTTAGCATTGCTGAATATAGTTATGAATTGAATAAACTTCGGTTAACAAAGTTATCTGTTGAAGTGTGCAGGGGAAGAGAAGAGTCATTAAATAGTAACTTTCTTCCCCCCAACCTCAAGAGCTTGTCCGAAAAGTATTGCTTATGAATTGTCATTCTGAGTGCAAGAAATTAGAGTGAAGAATCTCAATAGATGCTTCATTTCGCTACATTCAGCATGAAAAAAATCAAATTCATACTTCAAATCCCAATGCTGTTATTGTTTACTACAGATTGACTTGTAATGTTTACGCAAAAAAACACTCAAGTTATGCCGTAGCAAATACGCTTGCCTTCGTAATGCTTACTGGGCAAAGGTTATGTTAATTGTTTTATTTTGTAACAATACCTTCGCCAATTTACGAGGGTGAGATGGATTAAAGTGCGAACTCAGCCCAGTGTGGGTTACTCTACCAAAGCCTGGAATCCCCCCATATACTAGGTTTCTCCAGAACGAATCGCACTATGTGCAAAATGGGACACGTTGTAAACAAATGTTACGAAACGTCCTTTGAAGATTTACTAACTTGCCCAAAAATGGTTTTAGAACATTCAAATTTTTGCACACTAAAATCAACTCTTCGCGCTATTAAGTCCCCGAAACTTGCCCATTAAGGCATCACCGTGGGCGGGATTATAGCGATATAGTCCTGCTACCCGACCACGGTGATGCCAACTACAGCGAATTACTTCACGTTGTGGCAAGAGACTCAATATTGATTTGGTGACGCGTGGCGTGAATAACCCGATATTTTTTATCACTCCAGCCCATACAATGACTGAGCGTATTGTTTCAACTCTGGACATCAATGAAATTATTCATTGGTTGCGTCGGCAAGATTTGTTAGAGGAGTAACATCAAAAGGATTTAGTTAATCTTCAAAATTAATTGGCTTACCGTTGAAGTGCTGGTAAATGCGCTCAGGGTGTATCCAGGTTGGTAGTGTCCTTTCCTCGTCTTCTAAATTATTGCCGTTCTCATCTACAAGCCCATAACGGACAACTACCCTAGATAGTGGTGTTTCACCATTGGCGCTAAACTTCTCCAGTAAAATTGTTCCTGCCTTCCGTGAGGCAGCTGTACCATCTGGGAATGATTCATTGGTGGCATTATGGGTGATTCCCAACAAGTATTCTTTGGCTTTGCGGGTGTCGGTGAGGGACATTTTGAAGAAAGCGATCGCATTTTCACTGCACATTGGCAATGATTTTAAATTGGTAAATTCATCAACTATTACCTGCTGCTTTTTAGTCGGTTTTTCCTTAATCCGTTGCAGCCACCTGTCACAACAATCTTCAAATGCTGTGCTGATTTCCGACTCTGACTCTGCTTTGCTGGTAGCATCGAGAAGTTGCCATACATCGGCGTTGTCACCTGTGGCGTGTCTATCAATTAACTGATAAATTGGGGCATCAAGGCAGTATTTTCTGATAAGTGCGATCGCACCAGCAGTATATGTCTTGCCTGAGCCTTGATTCCCAATCAACCACAATGGTTTGAGTGAATTGATAATTTTCCACAAATACCCATCTTCATGATTTTTCAGGGCATCTATGAGGGCATCTCTTAGCTGTTCACTGGGAGATTGGGAACTGGCTTTGTGTTCATCCTGGGGATTGCTAGACAATTTACTCAGTTTCTTGTTCGTTTCGGCAATATGTAACTTATTGTCAGCAATAACCTTGTCCATATCTGACAGATGCAACTCATGATTCTTCAGGGACAATTCACCCTGTAAAGTTCCATTAAGGTGGTCTAGCTGTTGTTCTCCTGGGGATTTCATAGCCTCAATTGTTTCAGCAGTTTGTCGGGCGATTGCTTGCTTGGTTATCTCAGATTGCTGTTGTTTACTAAACTGGGTTAGGTCGATGTGATTGCTAACAATAATGTCGTTCTCCAATGCTTTGATTTTGAGCAATGCGAATTGGCTATGAATGGCTTTCTCTTGCTTGTCAGTGAGTGATTTACTGAGACTATATGCAACGAGCAGCGCCACACTTCCACCAATTCCAAATAGATAAGCGGTGCTGTCTTCTGGTGGTAAAACTCTCAACACTCGGATATTAATATCAAATAGTTGATTGCGGCGTTCATTATCAATGATGTGAGCAATTCCCCGGCGCACACTTGACCCTCTACAAT
>NZ_CAWUDM010000050.1:0-43710 GCF_963920855.1 Nostoc sp. CCY0012
CTCAGTCAGACTCCTGGTATACAAGCGGTTCAAGACTTTTCTGCACCACTAAGGCACAACAGATTAAAAAGCTAAATCAGTCAACTTTCTGCTTAATAATGGCGCGGAAGTTTTACCCAGATTCTACTGGTCAAAAAACTGCTAAACCTGATGATAAAATTAATAAACCATCAACCCGCAAAGCATTAGCAATGGCTGGTGCTGGTGTGCAGTTTCTATTACCCATCGAAAAGACCCGAAAAGCAAACTGTCTTAAACTCGCAAATTTTTTCCATAGGATGCAATCAGCATTAAAAGATTTAATCTTTGCTCATTCTGGTCGAATTGATGATATCAAAGAAAAAGCTGATAAGTATCTGCAAAATATTCCACCCGAAGCTAGACCAAAAGAAATTATTGCAATTACAATTGTCCGGAAACAAAAGGGTCGCGCTCGTGGAAACATTGGAAATACATTTTTACCAATAGCAATCCGCATCAATGTAGATACAGGAAAGTGTGAGTTCTGCTGTGCTTATGATAGAGGAAATTTAGTCACCAGTTCGTGGGCTAGTTTTTCTGATGCACGGGCTTTTATTGCACAGCTTACTCCAATAAAACTTGCTGATAAAGAAGAGGTACGCAAGACCCGATTCATGGACTTTGTAAAAAAGATTATTTCTGAATCTGTGGAAGAAGGGAAGCAACCATTGATTATGATTGATTCTTCCAACTGCGTTAAACTTTGGAATTGGTTAGCTGATATTAGAATTAATGCTAATGAAATTAACATTGGTTCGTGTCAAAATATGCAAATTAATTGGCAAGGCGCACGTATAATTCGCATACGCCAGGAAATTGCCCCTGGCATTATTGAGAAAAAATCTAGACATTTAATAGAGACTTCTGTAGAAGATACTAGAACTAAAGAAGAACTAAAGGAACTGCCTCCTACTCTAGAAATTCCTTCAGCATCTAGTGCAACTGGCTTATTTCGACTCAGTGCAACTAACAAAACTGGATGCGTAGCTTATCTATCTGTAGCGCGTGAGCTACCACATCAACATACTCGTGGTCAAAGTTGCTATCGATCAACCTACAGTCTAGATAAAAAAACTAATTTACTCACTAAACAAGCTCCGTTTGCAGGTCGCTGGCCTACTCCCAACCCCCTTGAGATTGTCGTTACCTTACGCCAAGCAGAAGACAACCCTGACGACTTAGCAGCCTTTGTAGAGTCACTACGCTACGGCTTTGGTCACTACAGTGATTGGACAGCCTTACCTGCTCCCCTATTTTTTGAGCGTGTTGTACGAGACTACATTAGCGATTTCACTATTGAAGATGAGGAAACTGAATCAGACTAAAATGTCTCACCACTAAACAACAAATTTCCCAAGAAATCCACAACCCCACACATTTAGGATTTCATGTTCTACTAAAGTGCGATCGCCAAATCTTCAAGCTTCATTATTTGGGCAGACTACAGATGGCGTTATACATTAATAAATATATCTGTAACACCTGACTAATTTGGGCTTGGTATTTCACAGCGAAGGGTTTAGAAATGTTTACTTCGTCAGAGACTCCCATAATTGGGACAATTTTACTAATTGCTTTGGGTATTTTAGGTTGGGGCTTTTATCGCGCTAGGCCTTTTGGGAAACTGGGAATCTTAGCCTGGTTGCAGTCGGTGGTATTGATGACTCCCTGGCTGTTATTCTTCGGTTTATTTGCCGCAGGAATTTACATTAATATAGTTGGTATCTTGATTTTGGTGGTAGTTTCTGCTGGTGTGTATGTTTATTTAGGCAGACAGTTACGCACCGCTGGGCAAGATGCCATACTTAAGCAACGGGCAACCGAAAGATTAGCGGCTAGTTCTGCACAGGAAGCAGAAAATAATCCGCAAGTGGTGCTGGAGGAATTAAAAATCGAACCACTACCAATCCCCGATGAAGATTTAAGCGCCATTAAAAGTATTTTTGGGATTGACACATTTTTTGCCACAGAAACTATTTCTTACCAAGATGGAGCTATTTTTAAGGGAAATCTGCGGGGAGAACCAGAAGAAGTTCATCATCGACTGACTGCAAGTTTACAGGAACGCTTGGGTGAGCAATATCGGCTATTTTTGGTAGAAAACACAGATACCAAACCTGTGGTGATTGTTCTACCTAGCCGTAATGATCCCCGTCCGATGACGTTATCGCAAAAGTCCTTTGCGGTGATTTTATTGATTGCAACTATCGCCACCAGTCTAGAAACTGCGGGATTACTGCTGAATTTTGATTTATTTGCTAACCCAGAAAAGTTTACAGCCGCTTTACCAATAGGTGTGGGGATATTTGCAATTTTGGCAGCTCATGAAATTGGTCATTGGGTACTCGCCCGTCGTCACCAAGTCCGCCTTAGCTGGCCGTTCTTTTTGCCGGCTGTGCAAATCGGCTCTTTTGGTGCCATTACTCGCTTTGAGTCTCTGTTACCTAACCGCAAGGTACTATTTGATATTGCTTTAGCGGGGCCTGCTGCTGGCGGAATCGTTTCTTTGTTAATGTTAATCACCGGTTTGCTGCTTTCCCACCCCGGTAGTTTATTTCAGTTACCCAATCAATTTTTTCAAGGCTCAATCTTAGTAGGTAGCTTGGCGCGGGTTGTCTTGGGTTCGGCTTTACAATCACCCGTAGTTAGTGTCCATCCTTTGGTGGTCATTGGTTGGCTGGGTTTGGTAATCACTGCTTTAAACTTAATGCCAGCCGGACAACTAGATGGGGGCCGTATCGTCCAAGCAATTTATGGACGCAAAACCGCAGGAAGAGCCACCATCGCAACTTTAATTTTACTAGGGATAGTGTCTCTGGGTAATGCTTTAGCTGTTTACTGGGCAGTAGTTATTTTCTTTTTACAACGGGATTTAGAACGCCCCAGTTTAAATGAAATCACCGAACCAGACGATGCTAGAGCCGCTTTAGGTCTTTTGGCTCTCTTTTTAATGATTACCACCCTCTTGCCTTTGACTCCTGGTGTAGCAGGAAGATTGGGAATTGGAGGATGAGGGTTAGGGAGATAGGGGCTTTTACCAAAAGATCAGGTTTAAAGCCGAGTGGAATTGTGGGCGGTAGCTCCCCTTACTCTGTTGGTTGTACTCTTACGGAGAAGCCAGCTACGCGCAGCGTCTGGTAGAGAAGCCCCAACCCCCAATCCCCTAGGGCGTGTTTTCAAACTCGTTATATCCTCAAAAAAGAGGCGATCGCCTTTGGCGCTGCGCTGCGCGCAATCGCTTGGGGATGATCATGAATCGAGGAGACTTAAGCAACGAACGTTGGGAGAGGTTAAAACTGTTACTACCACAGCAAAAACCGAAAACAGGCAAGCCAAGTAATGACCAGCGCACTATCAACCGACTTAAACAATTTCGTCGCATCGCCACCTGCTATGGCAAACTTGCAGCCGATTATACAGCTATGATGACGATCGCCTCCATTTTGTTGTGGTTATAGTTTGAAAACACGCCCTAGCCTCTAGCTCCTAGCCCGGTTATTCTAATACATTAGACAATCAATATTGTAATTAGGTAGGTACACACTGTGGCAAAGGCTTCATTTTCTTGGCAGCAACGGATCAACCAGATTCCCATTTGGTCGCTTTTAGAGTTCAAGACAAGAAGCCAGAAGCAAAGAACTTTCAAGCCTTTCTCTGGGCCAGGTGGTATTCTCGGCTTCCTGACAATTATCATTGCTATGCTGCTGTGGAACTGGAAACTCCTCTTGGCACTGATAGTAGGTATTGGGGTAATGTTATTAGTTTACTCAATGCCAAAATGGAACTGGCAACTAAACTGGTCGGAAGTACGGAAGTTTTTAAATGGCCCTAACTTTCGTTTAGCCTTAGCGGTTGGTAGTGGAGGTATTGCTACTGTTAGTACATATATGGCATCTGCCATCTGGGTTGAGTCTACCAGTTCTTGGATTGCCACTGGGATGATTTTGCAGGGTTTGGGGACGCTATTAACTTTAATTTTATTGGTGTGGCAAATTGTCAACTTTTATGGCAACCAAGAGGAAGACAGTATTAATCAGTGGATAGTCAATTTAACCGAGTCAGATCCCTTGAAGCGTTTGATTGCTATCCGCCAATTAACACAAATTATTACCAATAAACATCTTGATTCTCAGGTGCAGCAAGAAGTTGTCCAATGCTTGCAACTATTACTCAGTCAAGAACAAGAAACAGTCATCAGAGATGCCGCTTTAGAAAGTTTACAAGCCTTAAATGGTTTACAATCAAGTTCATCCAGTGCCATGCCGACATTGATTCCGCTATCGACAAAAGTCAAAACTCGCATATACCAGTAGTTTTGTCATTGCATCACATAGCACCAGATAAAAGGCGATCGCCTGATAAAACCCTATAATCTAACACGCTTTAATGAAGGTTTTGAGACTTCGGCGTGTTTCGTACTTAGGGTCTGTTGTCCATACTGAAACCATTAACTAGTTTTGTCTTTGATTTGTTGAGAAGTAGCTTCCAAAAATTCCACTATTACCTGTGTGAGTTTATGGATACCCTCACTACCCCCGGCAATTAACCCGCCTGTTAAAAACACATCTAACCAACGAAAAACAGTTACTTGATTATCAGGTAAACCCTGTATATTCACAAATGTTTCTAACGCACGAATGCCGACTGCACTAGTCATAATACCCAGTATCAGAGATGACCACTAAGCGTCGTGTATCAGATTTGTAGTTAGCCCTATCCATTTCATTGCTTTTTAAAGCATCAATTTCTAAATTCAATTGCTCAAATAAATCACCTTCTTGCCTGGGAGATTCTTTAATCACCGTAGCTGATTTTTGAGATAATTCACTATGATTAACGAGGCTTTCTTTAACTGATGTAGCAGAAATTTCAGTTTGTGGTTGATTTTCTAAGCGTTTATTGATTTCATAAATTTTACGTTCATGCTTATGGAGTTCAACATCTATTTTTTTGATAGTTGAACCCCGCCACGTGGATATAAAAACTTCTAAAGCCCGTTCTAGAAACAAAGAAATAAGTAAAAGTAAAGTTAGTAACTGCGTAACTTCGTTGACTCCGAAATCTTTAATAATGAGGGGTTTGGCAGATAGCCAAGTTGGCCAAGCAACTATAATGGCACCAATAACTGTTAAAAATAAAAATTGTTCAATTTTTTGTTTTTCCGCATTTTTGCGGTTTTCTGGAAATCCCTTCATAATTATTAAAAATCATCAATTTTTTTGTGTCCTGTTATTTTCACTTCAAAGTGGTTGCTCTTGTTTCCAGAAAAAGCGGGTAAAAATTCCATATCAATATTCATCCTCCAAAATCCGAAGAATTTTGAAGGATTGATTGCGGGGTTTTCAGGAGGCTACTTTATGGTAAATTTTCCCATTGCGGACTTGTACCACAGGATTATTGCACCGACGGACTAGTTGTTCATCGTGGGTGGTGACAATGACTGTGGCCCCAAATTTATTTAACTTTTGGAGAATCTGCATGATTTGCCAAGAATTATCTGGATCAAGGTTACCTGTTGGTTCATCGGCTAAAAGTAAAGGTGGCGTTCCCACGATCGCCCGCGCAATACTGACACGTTGTTGTTCTCCGCCAGAAAGCTGATCGGGAAAACAATCGGCTTTAGACAGTAAACCCACTAGCTTTAATGTAGGTTCTAAACGCCGTTGAATTTCTTTGCGGGTATACCCTTGAGCTTGCAAGACAAAAGTGACATTTTCGGCGACTGTGCGCTGGGGAATCAATTTGTAGTCTTGAAACACAATCCCAATGCGTCGGCGCAATAATGACAAGCGATCGCCCCGCAAATTTTTGACATGGCACTCATCAACAATTACATCGCCTTGTGTGGGCAACTCTTCGCCATATAACAGTTTTAAGAGAGTGGATTTTCCCGAACCACTGGGCCCTGTAATAAAGAGAAATTGTTTCTGTTGCACCACTAGATTCACGTCCAACAGCGCATAACAACCGTTGGCATATGTTTTACTCACAGCTTGTAATTGCACCATGGCCGCAGTATTGCTACTGTGCTGTTGAGTTTTGCCCTCTTCTGTGTTAATCGATTTGTCAGTAGTTCCTGGGGTTACTAATACTGGCATTGCTAGACTTTCCTCACGTCCTCAACCAAATAGCTGGAAATTTGCGATTTGAGATGCACCTTAAAACCAGGATTCCCAGGCAGCACCCAGGAATCTCAAATCACTAACCCAAAAATTAAAGTTTTGGAAGTTGTGAGGATTTAGTCAGTAATAATACTGAATATTAAGTACTAAATTGCACCCTTAATAGTTAAACGATACAGAAAAGCTTTCAATGCAAACTCCGGCAAAGCCAACATTCGCCGCCAACGCCAAGGTTCTTGATAAAGCCGATATAACCACTCTAAGTTATTATTGCCCAGCCAAGCTGGCGCACGAGTTTTCGTCCCTGACCAAATATCAAAACTTCCCCCGACACCAATCCAAATTGCTTGGGGACACAAATGGCGGTTTTGGGCAATCCATAATTCTTGACGTGGTACTCCCAAACCCACAAAAATTACTTGTGGCTGCAATTCAGTCAGTGTTTGTTTTAATTGCTCTTCTTCATCTGGGGAATGGTAACCAGAGTGAGTACCTACTAAATTCAAACTAGGAATTTGCTGCTGCCAAAACTCTGCGGCTTTTGCTGCTACTCCAGGCGCTCCACCGTAGAAAAAAAGTTTGGCATCTGTCTGCTGTTCTCCTATTTCACGCAACAAAGTTTCTGCTAGCTCAATTCCTGGACAACGCTGTACTTTTTGCCAGCAAAGCCACTGCAAATACAGAACTACCCCCGCACCATCGGGAATCACTAGCTCGGCATTGTGAATTACCTGAGCTAAAGAAGGATTCCGTTCTGCCTGCATAGTCATTTCTGCATTGAGCGTGACTACATGAGTCCCTGTGCTAAGTTGCAAGCATTCTAGCAACCAGCCTGGATAGTTACTCATAACATGAACTGGTATTCCCAGTACCGAAAACATTTTAGGCGGTTTAGACATAGCCTAGTTCTTGATTAAACTCACACCAGATTCTCTAGAACGATAGTCTATCAAATTTTTTAATAGGCCGCCTGCGGCAAAATGAGTAATAAATAATTTGCTCATTGAGCCAGGAAAACTAGGCTAAGTAAGTACTCAAGCTGCGTAAGCAGGCTGAAGTAAGACTATATACCACGATTTTTATTGAATAAAAATATTTTATATCACCGCCAGAGCTTTGTATCAGCGATTTTTGACAAGATTTTTGGCCCGACAAACCAAAAATATGAGGTTTCATTGGATTTATTTCATCTTGTGAGTTCACACACCTGCCACAATAGAAAGCAGAATTAAACTACTTGGGGTTAATCTTCGCTGCTGTTATATTGAAGTGTTTTGTACAAATGTTTTTAAACACACCGCATCTATATCTAAAGTTTTTAGTCAAGCATTTTTCGCCATGCAGCAATGCAGAGGTTTCCAGAGCGAAAAAATTTAATGTACCCCATTGAAGTTAAGGTAATGTCACGTGCGGAATTTGGCTATGAGTAAAATTCGGATTGCTCTGATTGAAGATCATGACCTCACTCGTGTAGGTATTCGGACAGCTTTACTCCAGAAGAACGAAATCGAAGTTGTGGGAGAAGCTGCCAATGCAGTAGAAGGGCTGAAGATGTTAAAAATAGCACAACCAGATATTGCCATTATCGATATTGGTTTGCCAGATAAAGATGGTATTGAACTAACGCGGGAATTGAAAGCTCTGACAGGTGGAGAAGACTCATCAATTAGGGTGCTGATTTTAACGCTTCAGGATAATAAAGAAGCTGTGCTGGCAGCTTTTGCCGCCGGAGCCGACTCATACTGCATGAAGGATATCAAGTTTGATAATTTACTAGAAGCTATACGTGTAACCCACAATGGTAACGCTTGGATTGATCCAGCGATCGCCCGGATTGTGTTACAACAAGCACAACAAAATCCGCCGAAACTAGACACAGACACCACAGATCACAAAAATTCTTCGCAAAACTCAGATTCTGAGGAATATCAAGAAAATATTGATGCTTATACCCTTACAGAAAGAGAATTGGAAGTGTTACAGTTAATCGTCGAAGGTTGTAGTAATGCACTCATTGCCGAACGACTATATATCACCGTGGGAACTGTGAAAACACACGTCAGAAACATTTTGAATAAGTTATGTGCCGACGACCGCACTCAAGCGGCAGTACGTGCCTTACGTTCTGGATTAGTAGGATAAATTTAATTTTTGGGTGTAGCAAGCCCGAAATCAACTAAAAGAAGTTAAAACTTTTGAGTCAATTTATACACTCAAACTGGGTAACTTCTGTGACAAGATAGGTTGTTGATAATTATTAGGTGAGATAAAAATTATTCTATCTCGCCACTTAAGTGTCCGTAAATTTAAAGTCAAATATGACTGATACAGGGATAGAAAAACTAAAGCTCATGGTCGTAGATGATGAGCTAGATAACTTAGATTTACTTTACCGTACTTTTAGGCGAGATTTTCAAGTATATAAAGCTAATCATGCCCTGAGTGCGCTAGAGATTTTAGACAAAGAAGGCGAAATGGCTGTGATTATCTCGGATCAAAGAATGCCGGAAATGAACGGCACCGAGTTTCTGAGTCGCACAGTCGAGCTATTTCCCGATACAATTCGGATTTTACTCACGGGGTTTACTGATGTTGAAGATCTAGTAGATGCCATTAACTCTGGTCAAGTATTCAAGTATGTCACCAAACCTTGGAAGCCAGAAAGCTTGAAGGTTTTAGTTGAACAAGCCACTGATACATATCGCGTAGTTAAGCAGCGTACCTACGAGTTACGTCGGGCCTTGCGGCGAGAATCATTGTTTAATGCGGTGACAACGGCAATTCGGGAATCTTTGGATTATGGCAGTATGCTACAAAAAATTGCTGCTACCATCGGCGAAACATTTGCCGCTACTTATTGTTTACTCAAACCAGTAGAAGGCGATCGCCTAACAGCAGACGAGTTTTACTATCAAGATACTGAATTTAGTTTACCTTGTTGTGACTACGATCCTGATCCGTTAATTGAAAAAGTTCTGCAAACTCGCCATTATCAACTGACTCAAAATACCTATAACGGCAAATTATGTCACCACTTGGTGGTACCACTTTCTTACCAAAAACACCTGTTAGCTATTCTGGCTATTTACCAATGGGGAGACGAACCACCTTGGCACAATGAAGAAATTCAACTAATTGCAGGTGTTGCCGAACAAGCAGCTTTAGCTTTATCTCAAGCAAAACTTTACCAGGATCTCCAAGAAAAACAAGCGCAGCTAAGAGCTGAGTTAGAAGTTGCTCGACAAATTCAAAATAATCTACTGCGCCAAACTTTGCCAGATATCAAAGATGCGAAGTTACAAGCCTGCTGTTACCCTGCGCGGGAAGTGGGAGGTGATTTTTTTGAAGTCTTTGTCCATCCCAAGGGCGATTTATGGATAGCCGTAGGCGATGTTTCTGGTAAGGGTGTTCCTGCGGCTTTATTCATGGCTAGTGCTATTTCCGTATTGCGGCGAGAATTATCTCAAGAAACACCAGCTGAACCGAATGTGGTGGTACATAATCTCAACAGCGCTCTTTGTGATGACTTAATTGGCAATAATTGCTTTATTACTCTCATCTTAGCCCGTTATACCCCGACCACAAGAGAATTGGTATACGCTAACGCTGGACACATTTATCCCCTACTTTGGTCACGTCCAGGCACCATAGCTGCTGAACCTCATTATCTCAAGGTGCGCGGCATTCCTTTAGGTATCTTACCTCAGTGGCAGGCTCAGTCGGGTCAGTTGGTTCTCGCGCCTGGAGACACCATCCTGCTAGCCAGTGATGGAATTACTGAAGCTGTAGTATCAAATGAACTATTGGAATGGGAGAAATCCGAGGGTAGCCTTCAGCCAATTGGCCGTTCTATGCTGAATCAAGAAGGTCTGTGGCAACTCTTGCAAACTGAACCCCAACCGTTCTCGTTGAATCATTTAATAACTCGCATCCAGGCAGATAACCAAGTTCAAGAAGATGATCAAACTATACTTTCATTGGAGGTTTTGTAGGTAATGAAAAGTGAGCTGCATGTACCAAGTGACTTAAATTATTTAAACATAGTCGAAAGCTGGTTACTAGGATGCTTAAAAATCCAGCTAAAAGAATCTGTTGATTGGTCACGGCAATCAAGTCGTTTGCGACTGGCTTTGGTAGAAGCGTATTCCAATGTAGTACGTCATGCCCACAAAGAGCAGGCGAATTTGCCAGTATTACTACGATTGGAACTGAAAGATCGAGATATCGCCTTAGAAATTTGGGACTATGGCGAAGGCTTTGATATGTCTACTTACTTTGCACCCAATCCTACAGATAAACAAGAAGGTGGCTATGGTTGGCTGATTATGAATCGTCTGATGGATAACGTAGAGTACCAATTACAAGTTGATGGTGCAAATTGTCTCAAGTTAGAAGCTACTTTACCAGAACTAGCTAGTTGATAATTTTGACAATTTTCAATGCTCAGATTGCCGATTGCTAGACTTTTACTGTATTCTCTACGCTCACTTGCAGAAAAAGTCTGGTAATTGCTAACTTTTTTATACACTCAGAAAGCTTGTTGGGGTATTTTGTTGAATGATACCCTGCGATAATCAGAGTCTTTTATGTTGACACATGAAACAATCCTTAATTCATGGGATAGCGGGGACGTGGTTCATGGACTAACCACACAGGCGGTACCATCATCGCTTCATAGAAGTCAATTGTATAAAAGACTCCCGGTTGAGCTTTCAATTCCACAACCGATCCTGGTAAATACTCAAACGCTTCATCCCAATTGGTTGCTGTCTCAAAGTTCATCATATTACATCAAATTATTTATGCGTGAAGATGGCAATTTGTCTATGGCTTGCCATCTGATAATCAACAGTAGAAATCACTTCTGTGTAACCGCATTTCACCGTAGCTTGGCACCCAAGCAATCCAACTATCCGGGGATTCCTGGCATAGCAGCAGTGCTTCGTCAAAACTATACTCATCGGGAAGTTGAAGTAGCTTAACCCACGAGTCACGATTATAAGTAATGTTGCAGACAGGATGCCCTGTAGGCGCACTTGTCTTATGAATTTCTGGAACTAATGGACAGGTTAAATAAGTTGATTTCAGTAGCATTTCTAGCCTCCGTCTCGCTCAAGGAAATTGGGCTTGGGGCAACTTCACCCACCAAGCCAACAAAGATAATCTAATTTATTTCTGTATCCATTGTTACAGTTTCTTGGATTTATAGCTTTAATTATTTTGCATAAATTTACAAAATACTGAAAGTTCCTCATTACAGTTCGCAGAGGTAATTTCATTAAAAAATATTAAGCGCGTTACTAACTTTTGCTAACTTTATTTGATTTCTCACTAGTAACTATTAAATACTGGAATATAGGCGCAAGCTGAAAATGCTGACTTTACATCAACAAAAAAGTAATGCTCAGATAAAACCAAAGATAACTAACGGCATAACCCCACAATCCTCAATCTTGATCCCCAGGATGATCAAGGGGTAAAGAATCACCTTAAGCGAACCAAAGTCATGACTCAATCTAGAGAAACTTTATTTTGTTTGTCGCCACGCTATCGCCTTGATGACGAATCGCCTTGGCTAGAGGGTATTGACCCCAGCCGTCATTACTGGGTGGCAGTGAATGGTGACAAAAATTTAACAGTAGCTATACCTGGGTTGGTAGTTTCTTCAATGAGCGAGTTGAAGCAGAATATTCGCCAATTTCGCGCTTTACAGCCAGGGGAAAAAATGACTGTGGCGAGAATTGCCAGTGCTTGCACAATTCACTGTATTAGTTCCAATTGTTATGCAATAGAAGATCAAATAAATGATGCTCAAGTTTGGCATCTATTTGATCAAGAAACTTTAGATAGTTTGTTAATGACTGCACATCCAGATTGGCAATGTGCGCCATCAGATATGGAATTAGGGCGTAGATTATTACTGCGCTCTTTGCAGGAGACAACCGCTACTAAGAAGTGAAAAAGCAGGGGGGCAGCACTTCGGCTACACTCAGTGGACGGGGGCAGGGGAGAAAAACCACCCACATATTTTTAAAGATTAGCACCGACTTATTTATTATCTACTGGTTAATCTTCCCGACGCAGAGAAAGTAACTCTTGGGGAGAAGCTAACAGCTTGATATTAGTGCTGAGAATTTGCTGTTGCTGGTTGAGGGTAAATAGCCACTTTACATTGACACCACACCAAGAAGTTTGAGCCTTACCTATTACTTGAACTTGGATGTGGCCATTTTCTAAAGTCTCAGCTGTTCCTTGCCGGGGGAAGGCTTGAATATTTTCAGCTTCTTGTTGTAAATAGGTAGCGATCGCACTTGGGCCCACAATACCAGATTCAAAAGGCGGATACATCACACCATCATCGGCAAATAAGGCAGCAGTAGCCGGAAATTCTCCGGCATTTAAAGTTTGAAAGTAACTCAGGATGCTGGATTCTGCAATTCCCTCAATTTGAAATTCTGTTGCCGCAATTGATTCAGCCGCTGTCATATAATCACCTGATATTAAGCTAACTGAATATTCATTGAAATATAAAAGTAGATATAAAAAAAGTTGCTATGGAGGTAGATTGCCAAAAGTACAAATAAATCTTTCTCGAGAAATATTAAATATCACTTGTGAAAGAATTTTTTCCCAGGTGTGAGCCGGGGATATACAATTGGCAACACATTGAGGTTGGAAACTTATGGACAGCTGTTTAGTCGGCTAGGGGGTCAACGCCCATCTCAGCTACGACTTTGCGGAGGACAGTGATTTGCTGACCAAAATCTAGTTCCTTGATAGCTTCAAGTACTTGTACACCATCACGAGATAGTTGATAGCCTGCTGGCATGGGAGCAACCAAGCCTTTTACCATTAATTCTGATAACTCGTACCAGAAAGCTAACTTCGTGTTATTGCTGAGAATACCGTAGGAGCGGCAAATTGGGGTGTTTTTCTTAGCAGCCAAGTCACGCATAACATTTAACTGGTCTGCATGAGACATCTGCTTAATTTGAGTTAGTAGACCTGCGGCTAATTGTAAACGAGCAGCACCTGTAGCGGCTGGTGTAATCGAACGTCCCATTTCTGTGTAGGCATACCAAAGCACTGCCAGTTGGTCATCGATGCTGAGGCTTTGGAAAACCGCAGTTGTGGAGGTAACAGCATCACCAGGCTGGTTGCCGTAATTCAAGGCGTTAGACAAGCCAGTTGCAGCGGAATCAGAAGTAAATGTCATGATGGCACCACAGTTGATGAATTTAGGTAAAAAGGTAATTAATGTGAGGTTTACATTACTCTGGGTTTTTTGACCTCTGTGTCTACATTCTGCATTATTTCTTAATAAACGGCAAATAAATTTTACATATAGGTGTGGTAACAAATATTAAACACAGGCTGTAGAAGCATAATGTATAAAGAAGTTGCCCAGAATTGCGGCCCAATTCACATAAAGAAATGAGTCAGTATTGCGTAACCAACAGCAGTCTAGTTAAAGAAAAAGCCCAAGAGTTGGGATTTCATCAGGTAGGGATTGCAGCTATAGCAGAGGGAGATAATACAGATAATCAGAGGTTAGAAGCATGGATAAACCAGGGTTATCACGCCGATATGCAGTGGATGAATAACCCCAAGCGTCAAGATATTCACTTAGTAATGCCAGAGGCGCGATCGCTTGTCTGTGTCGCTTTGAATTACTACACCCCACATCAACGTCCAGAGGGCGAAGAATATGCCAAAATCTCCCGTTACGGCTGGGGTAGAGACTATCACAAGGTGATGCACAAAAAGCTTAAGGCGTTGACAACCTGGCTAGAATCACTGGATGCAGGTATTCAAGCTCGTTATTATGCCGACACGGGCCCGGTACAAGATAAAGTCTGGGCGCAACGAGCTGGTATTGGATGGATAGCCAAAAATGGTAATGTGATCACAAGACAATATGGCTCTTGGGTATTTTTGGGAGAAGTGTTGACAAATCTGGAACTAGAGAGCGATCGCCCACATACAGAACATTGTGGTAGCTGTACTCGTTGCTTAGACGCTTGTCCCACAGGTGCTATTACTCAACCTTTTGTAGTGGATGCTAATCGCTGTATCGCCTATCATACCATTGAAAATCGGTCAGAATCATTACCAGAAACCGTCTCCCCTCATTTACAGGGTTGGGTTGCTGGTTGCGATATTTGCCAAGATGTTTGTCCTTGGAATCAGCGTTTTGCTCAGACAACGAATGTGGAAGATTTTCACCCTTATCCTGCCAATGTTGCGCCCCAGCTGATAGAATTAGCCAACATCTCAGATGAGGAGTGGGATAAACGATTTCCGGCATCAGCGTTGCGGCGGATTAAGCCAGAAATGTTACGACGAAATGCCCGTGCTAATCTTGACGCATCCAGACAACAGCATGACCCAGAAAGTAATTATTTTTGATTTTGATGGCACGATTGCGGATACAGTTGATGCTCTTGTCAGTATCGCCAATCGTTTCGCTGTAGAGTTTGGTTATGTCCAAATTACGCCAGAAGAACTTGCCCTCTTAAGAAATTTCACCTCTAGGGAAATTATTAAATATTCCGGCATCTCTTTATTAAAAATTCCCTTTCTTTTAAAAAAAGTCAAAGGAGAATTAAAACACAAAATCCAGGAATTTAAGCCAATACCGGGAATCCAAGAAGCCTTAATAGAACTGCAAAGCCAAGGTTATAGATTAGGAATTATTACATCTAATTCCCAAGAAAATGTCACAGCCTTCCTGAAAAATAATGAGTTAGATCAATTATTTGATTTTATTTATTCAGGAGTCACAATTTTTGGTAAGACAACAATAATCAATAATGTTTTAAGACAAAAACAACTGAAAACTCATGCGGTAATTTATGTTGGAGATGAAACCAGGGATATAGAAGCCTCAAAAAAAGCTAATATTAAAGTGATTGCAGTCACTTGGGGCTTCAATTCTCCAGAAGTATTAGCTAAACAAAACCCAGATTTTTTGATTCATCAACCCAGCGAACTTTTAGCAGTGATCAAAAGTTGTAAAAATTAAAACTGCCTTCACCCTATTAGGGTGAGGCTGTGCAGATAAAATTTGTTTTTCTCGTCTTGAAACGATTTAGGCGAATTTAATCTTAATTAAATTCCGACAAAATTACTTTTGCCGTTCACCTTTTTTCAATGCTTGTTGCATTAAATCATCATTAACATTGCTTACAGCCTCATTTTCAGAACCCCCGATTTCCTTAGCCATTTCTGAGTAATCGCTGGGATTCCCGCTTGATTGGGACTTAGATGTAGTTTCTTTAGCTTCAGGTATTTTTTGTTCAGGGGCGGTAGCAGTAGCAGCAGCAGCTTCACCTTCGCTTGTGCGGTCGATATCACTAACACTAAATTTTTGAGCAGCCGCATAATCAGCGTCAAAATCAACCTTTGGTGTTTTTTCTTCACCACTAGCCATATTTTCAGCAGCTAATTGTGCATCGTGGGTGGGTGCTTCATTAACGTTGGGCTTTATTTTATCGTTCTTATCACTCATAAAATGGTAGGTAAAGTTTTTTAATTGCTGGAGCGATCTTACCAAAGCTATTGGTAATAACATTTCCGTCTAGGGAGATATTTATATATCTATTAAATGGTAGGTAATAATGTTTACAACCAATAAATATAACTCTTACTTCAGGAAGTAGATTATAAGTGCTTAACTCTGATAATTCTTAGTTGACTCTATAAAATTATCATGGAGATCAGTTGTGACTGCAAGTTCAAATAAAACTACTCAAGCCTTGAGTAATGAAACTCTAAACGTAGTAGAAGCCTTTAATGCCTTAGATACCGATGCTAAATTAGCTTGGTTTTATTTAGTTTATAAAAAAATGGGTAAATCCATTACTCCAGCAGCTCCTGAAGCGACTGATCCAGAACTTGCTCCTCTGCTGTTGGGAGATTATTTCCAATTATCAGATGATCAACAAATGGCAATTATGCGGGATATAGTTAACTGTGCAGACACAGAATATTCCCGCGCCTATGGTGCGCTGAAAGAAAACAACCAACTTTTAGTTTGGTATGCTTGGGCAGTAGCTATGGGAAATACGGTCATTGGAATGCCTGATAACTACCAGCCAACTGATGCGATTAAGAATTTGCTTTCTCAAACTGAAAAACTAGATTTTGAAGGGCAAATATCCGTATTCCGCACCATCGCTGGTGAAATGGGTCACAGCGATGTCAAACCCATTGAAACACAAGCACAAACAGGGAAAACTTCTAGTTTGTAGGGACTGGTGACTGGTGACTGCGAATTGTTTAAGACAAAGTTAGTTGAGTCAAATCGTTTGGGGTCAAGTTGGTGTGAATTACTTCACCATCACGAAACCAAACAACGCGCTGTGTTTGACGGGCTACTTCTGATTCGTGAGTCACCATAACAACCGTAATTCCACTGGCATTTAATTCGCTAAAGATATCTAATACTTCTTGAGTTGTATGGGAATCTAGGGCGCCAGTGGGTTCATCGGCGAGGAGAACAACGGGACGGTTGACAATAGCACGGGCGATCGCCACCCGTTGTTGCTGTCCACCAGATAATTGAGTGGGTTTGTTATTCAGGCGGTTTTCTAGACCTACTTTTGTTAAGGCTTCGGCGGCGCGATCGCTTCTTTCTCTGGGGTCAACACTCGCATATACCATTGGCAACATGACGTTTTCTAAAGCTGTGAGTTGGGGTAACAGATGGAACTGTTGAAACACAAACCCCAATTTTTTATTCCGAATTTTTGCCAAATCTGCATCGTTCATTTGGGCGACATCAAGATTATCTAAATAATAATGTCCGGTGGTGGGGCGATCTAAGCAGCCGATAATATTCATGGCGGTAGATTTACCAGAACCGGAAGGCCCCATAATTGAACAATATTCACCTTCATAGATAGTCAAATTTACATCATTCAATGCTTTGACTTCAGTTTCACCACTACCATAAATTTTAAAGATATTCTCTAAACGAATAATTGCCGATTGCGGTGCAGGATTAGGAACGAGAGCATCGGTAATTGTGATAGTTTTTGCCATAATAATTTATTTATTAGTCTATAGTTGAGTAATCAAAGTGAATTATTTTGAGTATTTATTTCTCCACAGGTATTAGTTTCACAGGATACAATGGCTCAGATCCATTTAATTGCCAAATTCTAAATACCAATACAGCAGCTACAGTTAGCCATACACAAGAAAATGATAAAGTCATTCCGGCTACAGGATTAGTTTGCCAATAAATTGCCGTCACCGCTATAGCAGATAACCAAGGGCCTAAAATAACTACAGGAACAGCCGCACCTAATCTCCGTTCTACAGTAAAAATCGTATTCCAAGTATCTCCTAAAGCCAGATGTACCACAAACAAAATTAAAGGCAGCACTAAAAATTGGTGATTCATTTGCTGCCAAACTAATACAGAAGAAATTACCCGCAAAACGGCAATTATCATCCAAACTATGGGAAATGCCAAAGGTGGAGGGGCCCATCTTGGTCTGATTATTTGGTCATAGGTCTGACGAGAACGGGTATTATCTAAAAGAGAAAAAATTCGGGAACGGATACTTAATACAGCAAAAAATAATCCAGTCAATAAAGTACTAAACCAACTGGGAAAAGAAGAATTGTTATCAATCAACATTACTAATTTTTCCATTCCCAGCAACACAAGAATCATGACTACTATTTGTAAAATAGTTCCTAATTTGTAAACTAAAACAGCGCTGATATCTAGTTCTTGTGTAGTAGCTATTGATGTATCTGGAGAATATTGTTGATTAAGATTTTTTACCCCCATAACTGTATTAACAAACTGTTCAAGTATTCCACTATTATTGGATTGATTCATGATGAAGAGATTGTGCTTAGTTTGTAATTAGTTATAAGCTGATAATTTTGTGGTGATGTATTCCTCGTATTTTGTTTATTCGGTCTAGCAAACATATTTATATTTGGTCAATCATGCCTTCCACTATTCTGTAGTGGTCATTTTGTAACCTTAATTTTAGACATTTAGTGGTTTCATGATTGATACTCTAGTACAGCACAGCGCAAATAGGCATACCATTTGGAATCGTCAAATAGCCTGTTTGATAAGCTTTTTGACTTTTGACTTTTGACTTCCGCGCAGCGGTACTAATCTTTGCTAATTCGTTGAAAAAGATAACCTGTTCCTCTTGCTGTCAGGATATATTCGGGATTTTCGTGGTCATCTTCTAACTTCGAGCGCAAACGCGAGATATGCACATCTACAACACGAGTATCCGCGTGTTGTTCTGAACTATAACCCCACACCTGTTGTAAAATCTCTCCACGAGAAAACGATTTTCCACTGTGGCTCACCAGCAACTCTAGCAAGCTATACTCTACACCCGTCAAGCGAATCCGCTCATCGCCTCTGTAAACTTGTCGCTTATTTGTATAAATTTTCAGATTATCTACTTGGATTATCCCTGAACTGGGAACACCCACAGCACTTGATTTACTGAAGCGTCGCCGTAAAACTGAGCGAATTCGCGCCTCTAATTCTTTGGGCGAGAATGGCTTAACTACGTAGTCATCAGCGCCTAATTCCAGGCCAGTAATCCGATCTGCTACATCTGCCAAGGCTGTTAGCATAATAATTGGCACATCAGATTCTTTACGTAATTCTTGACACACACCATAGCCATCTAGCTTTGGCATCATCACATCTAAAACTACTAAGTCCGGCTCAGATGAGTGAAAAATTGACAACGCCTCTTCGCCATCACTAGCGGTGACGACATCGTAGCCAATCATGGAAAGACGCGTTTCTAAAATCCGGCGAATGCTAGCTTCGTCGTCTACCACCAGAATTTTTTCTTTGTGACTTTCCAAGTTTTTCAATGCTCCTTCACGGTAACAACTCTTATATGTGGACAGTTAGGGGAATACCATTATCAGTGGTTTTCAATTTTAGTATAAATGGCACAGCTTTCAATACCCATTCAGACACAGGGGTATAATTGGACGCTTCTTCCCCAAAGCTAATAGTGAGCATATCAGTATGAATAATCCCTGGATTAAGAGGAATAGCTGCCATACCAGCAGGAAGTTCTTCTGCTAGAGAACGAGTTAATCCTTCAATTGCCCACTTGGAAGCGCAATATGGTGCCACTTCAGGAGAAGTAGAGCGTCCCCAACCAGAACTGAAGTTGACAATAATACCACGCTTGTTTTTTACCATTGCTGGAACAAAATGGCGAATGATATTCACTACTCCTTTAATATTAATATCAATCAACTGGGAAAATTCATTAGAGGGTACTTGCCATAAAGGTGCTGGGTAATTAACAATTGCTGCGTTGTTAATGAGTATATCTGGTGGTTGATATTTGTTGAGTACGTGTTTTGCCCATTTTTCTACTTGCTGTTCATTTGCTACATCTACAGCGGTGAAATCGTTTGGCTCGCTAAACTTCTGACGTAGTTCCTCGATAGCTGCTGATGAACGAGCGCAACCAATAATAGTATGACCTTCTTGAATAAAACGCTCGGTCATAGCGTAACCTAAACCTTTACTGATGCCTGTAATTAAAATGAGCTTGTTCATACTTACCTAAAATCTAAGTAGGACGGCGTAAATAATTAAAGGTTTGTAGTGAGGACTTTAGTCCTCAAAGTGAACTAAGTATATTGCGCTAAATTCCGTAAAAGCGCATACTCAAGATGTATCAATAATAAAATCTCAACTAGCCTGATAGTCTGAGATTGCTCTTGAGCCACACCAGTCACAATCAATGATTAATAGTAATTCCATTAAGAGAATACTACTTTTAGCTGCCAATCCCATAGGCAGTAAATATCTGCGCCTAGATGAAGAAATGAGGGAAATCCAGGAGGGTCTAAAAAGGTCAAAGAATCGAGAGCAATATGCAATAGCTGTAGCACCAGCAGTACGTTATCGGGATATCCACAGAGCAATTTTAGAACACGAACCACATATCATTCACTTTTCCGGACATGGAGCAGGAGAAGAAGGCTTACTATTTGAAGATGAATCAGGTCAAGTAAAATTCGTTGATGCAGAAGCCTTAGCAGGATTATTTCAACTATTTTCCGAACAAGTAGAATGTGTAGTTTTAAATGCTTGTTACTCTCAATGCCAAGCCCAAGAAATAGCACAACATATTAATCATGTTATAGGCATGAATCAAGCAATTGGTGATAGAGCAGCAATTGAATTTGCTGTGGGTTTTTATGATGGACTGGGTGCAAATAAAGGCTATGAGTTTGCTTATAAATTAGGTTGCAATTTGATACGTATTGCCGGGATAGCAGAAAACCTGACACCTCAATTAATTACTAAAAGAGAAACAGCATTATCAAATCCTCCACATGACTCAAGGATAATATATATTGAACGTCCACCCATTGAAGCTAAATGTTATCAAGCAATTATCCAACCGGGGGCGTTAATTCGCATTAAAGCACCGCAAAAAATGGGTAAGACATTACTGCTGGAAAAAATACTAGATTATGCGAGACAACAGGGTTATCAAACAGCAAAAATAGATTTGCAACTGGCTGATATTGATATTCTGGATAACTTAAAAACATTTTTGCAATGGTTGTGTATTGAGGTTGCTGACAGTTTAGATTTAGAACCAAAACTGGATAAACATTGGCAAGACATTTTTGGTATCAATAAAAACTGTACTCGTTATTTTCAAAAATATTTATTATCCATTACCGATACTCCTCTAGTTTTAGCCATAGATAATTTTGAAAGACTGTTTGATTATCCAAATATTTTTCCCCAATTCTGCTTATTACTACGTGGGTGGTATGAAACTGCAAAACAAGGAGACAAGATTGGGAATATTTGGAAGAAACTGCGGTTAGTGGTAGTTCACTCTACTGAAGCTTATCCTTCCCTAGACACTAATCACTCACCTTTTAATGTGGGAACAGCAATTGATTTACCTGAATTTACACTGCAACAAGTATCAGAACTCGCCCAGCAAAATGAGTTAAGGCTTTTGGGAGAACAAAGCTTAATGCAGTTGATGGCGTTAGTAGGAGGACATCCTTATTTAATACAGCAGGCTATCACCCAACTGAAAAGTCAACAAGTCACCCTAGAAGAACTGTTAAAACTAGCACCAACAGAACAGGGCATTTTCAGCGACCATTTACGACAACAATTGTGGCATTTACAACATAATTCTCAGCTTGAGTTAGGGTATAAACAAGTAGTAATGGCGAATGCACCAGTTAGGCTAGATACTGAGGTTGCATTCAAGTTGCATAGTTTGGGTTTGGTAAAACATTCCAGTAATGATTGTGTTCCTAGTTGTGATTTATATCGTCAGTACTTCTCAACTCATTTGGGGTAGGTAAATCATGGTTGACCAATACATATTCTCTGGAAGTCTACCGGAAAATGCCAGTACCTACGTCACGCGAGAAGCTGATGCTGATTTATATGCAGGATTGACAGCGGGAAAATTTTGTTATGTATTAAATTCGCGCCAAAGTGGAAAATCTAGCTTGCGTGTGCGAACTATGCAGCGATTGAGAGAAGATGGTGTACAGTGTGCTGCAATTGACCTTTCTGCGGGTGGTATTCAGAATGTCCCGCCTGAACAATGGTATGCAGATTTAATTGACACCCTCATTGATAGTTTTGCAGTAGATTTAGATTTTGGTGATTGGTGGGAGGCGAATCAGTTAAATTCATTAGTCACACGATTTCGCAAGTTTATTGAAGAAGTATTACTTGTTGAAGTTCGAGAAAATATCGTTATTTTTATTGATGAAATTGATAGTGTTCTGAGTCTGAATTTTCCTACAGATGACTTTTTTGCTTTAATTCGTGCTTGTTATAATAAACGTGTTGATAATCCTGAATACAATCGTCTCACTTTTTGTTTATTGGGGGTGGCATCACCTAGCAATTTAATTGAAGATAAACAGCGTACTCCGTTTAATATTGGTCAAGCTATCAGCCTCAAGGGTTTTCAATTACATGAAGCGGAACCATTAGAAACAGGTTTGCGTGGTAAATTTAGTCATCCCCAAGAGATAATGCAGGAAATTTTGCAGTGGACGGGGGGACAACCATTTTTGACGCAAAAACTGTGTCAGTTTATGGTGGAAGAATCGGAACAAGAAAATCCTCGCTCTGTTGCAGAAGTTGTCAAGTCACGGATTATTGAAAATTGGGAATCGCAAGATGAACCTGAGCATTTACGCACGATTCAAGCCAGGATTCTTAGAGATGAACAACGGGCGGGATATTTATTAGAACTGTATCAACAAGTGCGGCTGAGTGAGGAAAAATCTGAGGTAACAGCAGATGATACATTAGAGCAAAGTGAATTACAGCTTTCTGGCTTAGTGGTGAGACAGCAAGGTAAGCTGAAAATTTATAACCAAATTTATCGGGAAATATTTACAGGAAATTGGATTGAAAATCAATTAAAAAATCTGCGTCCATATGCTGAGAGTTTTCGCTTTTGGGTAGCTTCTGGCGGTGTTGATGACTCAAGACTGCTGCGAGGAAAAGCATTAGAAGAAGCGGAAGCATGGGCGAAGGATAAGAATTTAAGTTATCAGGATAAACAGTTTTTAGCAGCGAGTAAAGAGAAGGAAATTCAGGAAGAAATTGCTGCTAAGGAAAAAGAAGCAGCTTTGGAAAGAGAAAGGAAAGATAGGGAAGCGGCGGAAGCCAGAAATCAATTACTGAGTCAGGCTAATAAGAAAGCTCAACAACGAATTAGTATTGGAGTTGTGATTTTGGTTTTAGCAGTTCTGGGTGCAGGAATTGTGGGGCTGTTGTCAAGACAGCAAGTGAAAAGTGCAAATGCTAACGTTAATGAAGCCCGAAAAAATGCTGAAACTGCACAGGACAATGAACGCAAGGCGAAAGTGAGTGCTGAACAAGCCAAGGAACAAGAAAAGAAAGCTAGAGAAAATGAAGAATTAGCACGAAAAAAAATAGTAGCATCTGAAAAAACTGCTATAGATGCACAGCAGCAAGAACAAATTGCTAAACAAAGTGCGATGAAATTTGAGGAAGATGCTCAAACAGCAAAACGGAATTTAGAGACAGCACAGAGTGATTTAAATACGAGAAATCAGGAACTATCTGATACTACTAATCAGCTTAGTCTGGCGCAAAAACAAGAATCAGAGATTTTGGCAAAATTGACAAATAAAGAAACTGAATTAAATCAAATCAGTGCCAAAAATGAAGAAGCTCAAAGCGAAGTTGAAACTGTGAGAAACCTTGTGCAACTAGCTGGAGAATTAAGGCAAAATCAAAATTCATCAGATTCAGATGAAGCTTTAAGATTAGCTGCACTGTCATTTAATATTGAGGAAAATCATCACCTTAAACAAACATTGTTATTTGCTGCTAAGTCACAAGCGTATCAAAGATTAGAAAACTGGAATAAGGCGAAGTCAGCAAGTGAAAAAAGCAATGATTATCTAGCTAAAATAGATAAAAATAAATTAAATGCTGATGAGCAGCACCTACAAACTCAAGTCTTATTTTATAGATATCAAGGTGGCTTATTACATAACGATAAAAAATATAATGAAGCAATAAAATCTTATAAGACGGCATTTGATCTTTTAAATAATTATCCAAATAAAACTGATTTTACTAAAGAGAATCAGTTGATTACAGCCGAAAATATTGAAGCTGTTCATCGAGAGCTAATCAAGCTAGTTTCTCAAAATAATACAGAAGAATCGTTAAAAAAAGAGGTGGAAGCATCCCTTACTAAACATTTATATGCTCAACTTGAATATTTTTTAAAGGCAAACAATTGGGAAGCCGCAGACCGACAAACAGACCGGCTCATGCTCAATATTGCTAGAAGGGAAGAAGACGGATTTTTTGATTTAGAACAAAATAATAACTTTTCTTGTCCAGACCTACGAAAAATAGACCAACTTTGGGTGAGCAATTCAAACCAACGTTTTGGCTTTAGTGTGCAAAAGGAAATATGGATTAATACCGGAAACAGGCTGGGTGTCCAACTAGCAGATTGGACTAGCGAAGATACAGAAAATTATCTGAAGTTTGCCAAGGCAGTAGGATGGTATGATGAGAACAAAGGAAATGAAACCAGAAGCTCAAGAGGCGAATTTGTGAGTTATGTGGATCTGATGAGGGGTATAAAAGATAACCCAATAAGATATGGGGGTAGCCTACCATCCTGGCATCCTGGAAGTTATTTTAAATTAAATATAAACAGTGATTCGATATTTCCTATTTTTTTATATTTGTTCTTCTCTCACGCTGCGACTTGTAAAGTGTAACATATAAAGCTTTCCGACTAGTGTAAACATTTGTCACAGCCTCCTTTTCCACGCAATAATCAGTATTTCACAATTCCGATACCTGGCAGCCCCTTCGGGGAAATCAAAAGTCAAAAGTCAAAAGTTTATTTTTTTAGCTTTCCTTTAGTCGTTACGATTGATTTAGTAATAATCTTAATTAACTGTTCGCATTCATTTAAAAGGCTTACTATTTTATCTTCAGGCATTATCTCTGACTTAACTAAAAGCTTTACCAGTATCTCGTTTCTTTTGCTTCTTTAAGAGCTATTGATTGTTTGCTGATAAAATCCTTATCACTCTCGGCAGAACGAGATTCTTCAATATTTGCGCCTATTGAAGTTCCCGACCTAAATAACTGATTAGCTAATAATCTGGGTGTACCCTGTTGTTGATCTAAATAGGAACAAAGTTTCGTTATTCTAACAGCAAATTCAAAAGCTCTATCAGGAATTGGGATGTAATTACTCATAAGCGAGTCGTCATTTAAATTGCATTATTTTCATGCTGGTAAAAGCTGCAAACCCTCTACCTTGCCCCCTGCTTCCCTGTGGACTCAATGTGCAAATTAAATGCTTAACAGCTTACTCAAAACTATACCAAAGCTCAAGTATTATTTTTGACTTTTGACTTTTGACTTTTGACTTCCCCAACGGGGCTATGTGGTAGCTAAATCCTGATTGCAAGTTACGTTTAGGGCGAGACATAAAGTAGAAAAGTAGATTGTGATCCCCCCTAGCCCCCCTTCAAAAGCTACGGTGTACACACAAGTCTTATCAAGTTGCCTAACAGCGTTTCGATCCCCCCTAGCCCCCCTTCAAAAGGGGGGAAAATTTCTTAAAGTCCCCCTTTTTAAGGGGGATTTAGGGGGATCAATCTACATTTTGTACGCAGCACAAAGATGTGTGTACACTTTAGCCTGCAAGGAGAGAGACTTTAAAAGCTTAATTTTTCAAATAGCAATCAGATTAAACCCCGTAACTCAACGAGTTGAAATTGTTCTATCAAACACGTAAAAAATACCGAAAATACTGAGATTTAGGCTAAACTAATGCCATTGTGTGAGGAGTGAACGATGGCAAGTAAGAGGTTTGTGCAGTTATGCTCATTGGGATTTATTAGTGGTTGTTTTGTTCTTGGCATTGGTATTGGTATATTTATTCGCTTTGGACAACTGCAACCTTCAGATGCTGCTACTACATTCACCGAACCCGATTCATTTCCCTTTGCTGTACCCGAACCCAAGCCACCATTAGGAGAAGAGGAAACTTTTCTAGACACCATCACCATTAAAGCTGTTGGGGATATTATTCCTGGAACTAACTTCCCTGATTATAGATTGCCTCAATCTAAGCATAAATTATTGCCACAGTCTTTGAGAAGTCACCTGCAAGGAGCCGATATTTTGCTGGGTAACTTGGAAAGTACTTTAACCAACCATCCTTACACTGCCAAAGATATTAGTCGGGGACAAGTTTTTGCCTTTCGCTCCCCACCCACTTATGCGGCGCTATTTGCTGAAGTGGGGTTTAATGTCTTCCACATAGCAAATAACCATGCAATGGACTTTGGTACGGTGGGTTTCCAAGATACAGTAAAAAACCTCAAAGATGTTGGTATCGCCACACTAGGTCATAAAAATCAAATTCTCTATTTAGAAGCTAATAATACTGCGATCGCCTTGATCGGATTTGCTCCCTATGATATGTATAATTCTATGCATAATCTGGCGGCAGCACAGGCACTTATAGCAGAAGCTAAAAAGAACGCCAAGATTGTTGTAGTATCTATGCACGCTGGAGCGGAAGGAACAGCAGCACTGCATGTTAAAAATCAAACTGAATATTTCTACGGTGAAAACCGAGGTAATTCCATCGAGTTTGCCCGGAAAATGGTTGATGCTGGAGCCGACTTAGTATTAGGACATGGCCCTCATGTTCCCAGAGCGATGGAAATGTATAAAGGAAAACTCATAGCTTATTCTTTAGGTAATTTTCTGGGATATCGGACATTATCCACAACTGCTCAGACTGCATACTCAATGATTTTAGAAGTACAACTGAGCGCCCAGGGAGATTTAGTGGCAAGTAAAATTATCCCAGTGCATTTAAATCGCCAAGGAATCCCCGAAATCGATCAACGTTTTCGCACTGTGGGACTTTTGCGGGAATTGAATCAGAATCAACATCTTGTTGGGCCCATTAAAATTAACAATGCAGGGGAAATTGTGTTGCTCAACAATAATGCCAGTGTTGCGAATTAAAGAGCAAAGGTAAGGAGTGGTACAATAACAGCGACAGCACTTTATAAAACTCAAATAGTTTCTAAGTAGTTCCAAAACTGGATGTTGCAATAATGTCAACTTGAAGAATTCTTATTTGATGTGTGTAAGCTCCTATGGTCAAGCGATCGCTCCAAGCATCATTCGCCGGAATTCAACAAGCTAAAAAAGCGTTTGCTTATAAGGGGTGGACACAAGAAAATTTGGCTTTTGAAGTTAACTTAAAGACTCGCCAACCAATTTGGCGGTTTTTTAGTGGGCGTCCCATTGAGCGTCATATCTTTATAGAAATTTGTTCTGTGTTGTCGTTGAATTGGCGGGAGATTGCGGCTAATGCTCCAGAAGAATTTTCTGAATCAAAAGAACTTGGTGCTGCTGAATTTTTAGATATTGATGCTCTAGTACAACAAGTGCGATCGCAACGCTTTGAGAAAATTCAAGACCAGTGCGGCACTTTGCAGTTATTAGATGTTAGTCGCCCCGTTAGAATCGAGGACATTTACATAGATGTCAACATTTTGGAGGAGATTGCCAGCTTTCAGTGGTTAGAGTTTGCTGACTTGCAAAAGTTTACATCCAAAGAATTTGATCGCTTTGGTTTAGGTGAAGTATCTCAAATAGAAATCGCGGGAATCACGGCAGTTCAAACTTACTCAAAGCTACGGGTGTTGGGTAAACCGGGAGCAGGTAAAACCACTTTTTTACAACATCTGGCGATTCAATGCAACCGAGGTAGATTTGCTGCAAATCGGGTTGCTGTTTTTGTCACCTTAAAAGATTTTGCCGACGAAACGAGAGTTGCAGGAGAGTTCAATTTACTCAACTATATTTGCAAGGAATTCTTTACCTGTGGGATTGCAGATCCATCTGTGCTGGAAACTTTGTTGTTGTCAGGCAGAATGTTGGTGTTGCTGGATGGATTAGATGAAGTGCTTCATCAAGAAAGGAAGGGTGTCGCCAATGAGATTCGCAGATTCTCTGAAAAGTATCAAAAGAATATATTTGTCGTCACCTGCCGCACGGCGGCTAAAGCTTTCAACCTGAGACGCTTTACAGATGTTGAAATTGCCCCATTTAGTCAAGACCAAATTGTTGCTTTTGCTCAGAAGTGGTTTACAGCCCTTACAACAACAAACATCCAGAATCAACAAGAACAGGCAATTGAGTTTATTCAGAAACTAGATTTACCAGAAAACTTACAATTTCGTAGACTTGCCGTCTCACCCTTGTTTTTGCATCTCGTCTGCTGGGTTTTTCATCACCAGAACAAATTCCCAAACCAAAAAATTGCGTTTTATAAGCAATGTTTAGACCTCCTCCTGGGCAAATGGGATGAAACTAAAGCAATTGAACGGGATGAAGCGTACGAAGGTTTCTTCTTATCACAAAATCTGAAGTTGCTGAGTCAGGTTGCTAGCGCCACATTTGACCAGGGGAATTACTTTTTTGAACAACGCATTGTTGAGCAATACATTAGCGATTATATCTGTGATTTACCGAATGCTTCGACGGAACCAGAGGAATTGCAATTAGATAGTGAAGGGGTACTTCAGGCGATAGAGTTACAACATGGATTACTAGCAGAACGAGTGCGGGGGATTTTCTCCTTCTCTTATTTGACGTTTCAAGAATACCTAACTGCTCGAAAAATCGTTGCCAGTTATAATTTACAAACATTAGAACAACCGTTAGAACGTCTGGTGAGTCATATTACTGAACCCAGGTGGCGTGAAATCTTTTTGTTAACGGTTGCCATGCTGCGGAGTGCAGATTTACTAGTACTGTTGATGAAGCAGAAAGTTGATGCACTAGTGGCTGAAGATCCATATTTGCAAAAATTTTTGACTTGGGTAAATCACAAGTCCCTTGCTGCTCCCCCCCAGCCTACTGCAATTCGCGCGTTTTACCTTGCTCTGGCTCGAACTCCTCACCTGATCTCGCACTTTGCTCTTCTCTGCATCTTCGATCAAGATATTTTTTTAGATGCCGCATTAGATAACCTAGTAATGGAATGCACTATTGACTGCAAATCTAATTTTGCCGATGTCCATGCCTGCGATGATGCTTTGAGTTATACTTTAGCGATCGTTCAAGATGCTGGCTTACATCAAGCTTTACAACAACTTAAAGACCTACTGCCTGATCCAGAACAAAGTAAAGAGAGGTTTCAGACATGGTGCCAAAGAAGTTATCCTGCCTGGATGGAACTGTTAAAAACTGCGATCGCCAGGCATCGAAACATTGAGCATCACTGGCACTTCAGCCCACAGCAACAGCAAGTATTGCAACAATATTATGATGCCAATCAGTTGCTTATCGATTGTCTCAATAGCAACTGTGAGGTAACAGGCGTTGTGCGGCAGCAAATTGAAGCTAGTTTGTTGTTGCCGAGAAAAGAACTCTCCAAGCGGTTTAAAAATCTCCTAGCATTTATTAGAGACTAGTAGCGCTGCGCGGAAGTCAAAAGTTTACCCTGAGCTTAGTCGAAGGGTCAAAAAGCTTATCAAACAGGCTGTTTGACGATTTCAAATGGTATGCCTATTTACGCCGTGCTGTACTAAGTAGAACAGGGTAAATAATTAAAGGTTTGTAGTGAGAACTTTAGTTCTCAAATCAGGACTAAAGTCCTGACTACGAACTGAACTTCAATAATTTACATCCCACATTCCGCACCCCCCGGTGTCACAATCGGTAATTTCGTATTTTTGAATTCATTTTAGGATGTTTTTTATACAAAAAGGTCGAAATCTTAGGTGGCGATCGCTAATCCCAAACCCCCAAACGACCATTTTTCGTTGTGTGACAGTTTAGGGTGCGGAAGATGGGTTACATTACTTTACATAGTTTGATTTTTTCAAGTCGTTCTACTTAGTACTTGATTTCTCATCAGCTTAAATGAGCATTAATGATATTGAAGTCTTGCTGTAATTGTTTGTCAAAATTGGATTTTTGGATAACTTCATCTCAGGAGGCACTATAACTTTTGAAGTCTTTGATTTGTTTGACTAAATCAGAGTTGTCTTGTTGCATGAAGCTTCCCCTACCGTTCTGCTAGTACTCTGATTTCATAAATTTCTCGCTGAATGAAATCGGATGTAAACATCAAGTGCTTACCAATACTGTTTACAAAGAAGAATCTCTGATTACGAGATTGGTGGCTAAATTTGATTTGTTCCCCTCGGCAAGAGTAGATTTTACCCCGAATTAAATCGGTAGATTTAAACATTTTCCACCTCCTCATACTCCTTATCAAAAACATACTTACAGCAGACTTCAGAAGTCAGGATTGACTACGCCCCACTGCGCTAACAGAAGTCAAACAGCCTTCATGCTGGGGTTTGAGACTTAGATTGTTTACAACACCCAGCTTGAAATTTGCTGTATGTCGTCCGCAAATCTGCTTCGGGAAGGAGGATCATACTTTCTGCACCAACTCTGCCAAAGTCAGGCTCTAGCCCTAATGCCATCTCAATGAGATACATCCATCTGCCATATTCAGGTGTGTAGCTCCGTACAATCCCTTCTCCACCAACAAAGCTCACCCATTGGGTATTGCGAAACTTAGGCCTCCTCATGAAGGTTGCAGTCATGCGTAAGACTCCTCAATTCATAGTTGATACTTTCTGTTTTATTAAAAAAAATCAAATATATTATGTATCTTTTTAAGTAAAAATGTAAGATATAACCTGTATCTTTGGAATGTTTTAAGTGTAGATTATGCAATTTATACGTAATTCAAACATTTGATATGGCAATCCTAAATCATTAAAGATTAAATCCCCGACTTTGTAAAAGTTGTCGAGGATCTGGACACAGCACATTTTTTACTTTTTCATAATTAAAATTAGTGGCTCTGTACCTCAATTACGAATTACGAACTCGTACTGAGCGTAGCCGAAGTATTACGAATTATCTGTGCCTCGTCCACTCAAATTCGTAATCATCAATACCAATTGAGTAAGCTCTATCGGTTTAGCTAGATGCATTTGGAAACCAGCATCAATTGCCGTTTGCCGCTCTTGCTCGGTGGCATAGGCAGTGATTGCTGCTGCTGGAATTTGTCCCCCAACTTCAGCTTCAAGCGCTCTCACCTGACGAATCAGGGAAAAACCATCCTCCTCTGGCATCCCAATATCTGCTAGAAGCACATCATATTTGCCAGGAGATTCAGTTAAAGCAGCGATCGCTTCCTTTGCCGATGTCACAACCATTACTTCAGCCCCGAAGTCTTCTAACATCGACTTGATTAAGTCGCGGCTATCCGCTTGATCGTCTACAGCCAAGATGCATAAACCTTCAAGGATAAGGGGTGCATTTTTAACATCTAATGTGTCCAGAGTCTCTGACAAAACGCTCGGCTCTAAATAAGTTGGCGGTGTAATCTCCAACGGCATTGAGCGCAGAGGCAGCCTAACGGTGATCGTGGTTCCTAGTCCCTCACCTGGGCTTTGCGCTTGAACTGTTCCACCGTGAAGTTCTATCAGATGACGGACAATTGACAAGCCTAATCCAAGTCCCTGAGTTGTTTTGCTGCTGCTGGAATCTCCTTGGCGGAAGCGATCGAAAACATAAGGCAGCAAGTCTTCCCGGATGCCAATTCCTGTGTCGCTGACTCGAATTTCAGCGTGAGTAGATACAGCTTCGAGCATAATTGCCACTCGCCCACCGGCTGGAGTGAACTTAATGGCATTAGAAAGTAAATTCCACAGAACTTGCTGTAAACGGTCAAAATCTCCGACAACCGTCGCTGAGTTCAACTCTGAAACAATTTCAATGCTTTTCGCCTCTGCGGAAAATTCGATAGACTCAATGGCGGCATTCACTACTGAAACTAGATCGATTAGATGAGTATTTAAATGAAGCTTGCCACTCGTAATTCGGGAGACATCCAGCATATCATCGATTAACTGAGCTTGCACCTTAGCACTCCGCTCCACCACTTCCCAGGCACGAATGATTGCTTCTGAATCTAAATTGCGGGTGCGGAAAAGTTGCGCCCAGCCCAGTATAGTATTAAGCGGGTTACGAAGTTCATGGGAGAGGTTCGACAGGAATTCATCTTTGGCTCGGTTGGCAATTTCCGCCTGTTGACGGGCTGACTGCTCCTGTGCTAGAAGCTCGGATCGCTCTAACTCTAAATTTTTACGATCGCTAATATCTTCAATGGCCAGCAAAATCATTTGAGACTCGCCCTGCTCAATAATTTTCCAACCATTGAGCAGCATGGTTTTCTCCCCAATCCGCTCAAAACTATGCTCTACTTCCCAGTTGTTAATACTGGTATCGTTGGCGAGAATATCTTCTAAGCGCGATCGCAGTCCGGGTAGGTTCCATTGACCATTCCCTAGTTCAAAAATCAGAGATTCTGCTGTCTCTGATGGTGAAACCTGAAATGTTTCATAAAACGAGCGATTGGCTTTGTTCACCCGGAAATCAGAATCAAGGACGATTAACGGCACTTGTACCGTCTCCACAATCCCTTCAGCGTAATTCCGGGCTTGTTCTAAGGTTGCGGCACTGCGTTTAAGAACATCAATATCTATTAACACCAACACTACACCGTCAATCTTGTTTTCTGTAGTGCGATAAGGACGGATGCGGAGGTTGTACCAATGTCCCCCCAGAGTTTGGACTTCTAATTCTTTGATGCTGAGTGTGTCCAGAACCTCCAAAATTAGAGTTTCTAACTCAGGAACATCGAGATTTGCTCTGATGTCGCTCAAAGGTCGTCCAGCATCGGTGAGAATCAAATTGAAAAGTCGCTGCGCCATTGGCGTAAAACGGCGAATCCGTAAGTCTAAAGTCAATATCAAAATGGGAATATTGATACTGGCAAGTAAATTCGTGAGATCGTTATTAACTTGGTGTAATTCCAGATTTCGACTACGAAGTTCTTCATTAGTGGTGTTGAGTTCTTCGTTGGTTGCTTGAATCTCTTCTTTGGCAGTTTCTAGCTCCTCATTGGTGCTTTGCAACTCTTCATTACTAGAGAGGATTTCTTCATTGGCAACTTTCAGGTCTTGATTGATATGCTCCTGCTCTTGGATCACCGCTTGCAGATATTCTTGAGTTGCAGTCCGCTCTTTAATGGCGGTTGCAAGTTCAAGCCTGAGCTGAACAATCTCCTGGGCTAAGTCTGACTGCTCTTCGCTCTCAGGATTTACTGTGCTGGGGTTGTTAATTATGGGTGGGGCTGATTCAAATAAAACCAGAAAGTAGAGTTCTTCGCCAGTCCCAGGGTCGAATGGAATCACCTCAAGATTGATGATTTTTGCCAGATCGCCCTCTTCAATTCGTAACCCTTCTCTTCTAACGAGAATTTTTTGCCGTTGTGCCTGATAAATTGTGGCGCGTAGCTCGATGAGCAAACCCTCGCGCACCATTTTGAATAAGTTAAGACTCGGTTTACCCGGTACAAGTTTGAGGTAGAGATCGATTTCTCCCCGAAATTGCAGCACGTCCATCTTGTCGTTGATTACTACACCCACTGGGGCATAGCGATTCAAGATTAGTTGGTCAGTTTTTTTCTCTAAATCAAACTCATCCGATGGATTCTCATCGGTCGGCTTCGATTCGTTCACTTTTACTATGGGATAATTGCTGGTAATGAACGAAAAGGTTGGACGAATTGCAGTTAGCTTTTTGTTATAGATTTTATACTTTTTGTCAATTAGAGTAAACCAGTCCGAATATTTACCTGTGCTTTCTGAAGTCCCTAGCAGCAGGAAGCCAGTCGGATTAAGACTGTAATGAAAGATGGGCAATATCCGTTTTTGCAACGTTTCGTCCAAGTAAATCAGTACATTCCGGCAGCTAATTAAATCTAAGTTAGAAAAAGGGGGATCGCTGCCCAAGTCTTGCCTAGCAAACACACACAGTTCGCGCACAGCTTTGTTAATTTGATATCTACCGCCCTCAAGGGCATTAAAAAATCTGCGGCGGCTCTCTGATGAGACTTCCACCATTTGATTCTCTGCATAAATACCCGTTCTCGCTTTGTCAATGGCGATCTCGCTGATGTCTGTGGCAAAAATTTGGATCGGCGGCGAGGTGACTTTATTTGATAAAAACTCCAGCAAGGAGATAGCGATGGAATACACTTCTTCACCCGTCGAACACCCAGCTACCCAAATCCGAATCGGCAACTCTGCTGATTTGTTTTCGATGATGGTAGGAAAGACTCGCTCTTTCAACACTTCAAATGCTTCGGGATCGCGGAAAAAATGGGTGACGTGGATCAGAATTTCTTCATACAGTGCCTTGACTTCACTCGGATTCTCTTGCAAATACTGGGCATAATCCTCCAAGCGTTCTAGTTTATACAACAGCATTCGCCGCTGGATGCGGCGATCGAGGGTGTTGGGCTTGTAGTGGCTGAAGTCAACGCCAGTTTGCGATCGCAGTAATACAAATATAGTCGCCAGGGCATCTCCCTGTTCGGGCAACTTCTCAACTGCGATCGGTGGCAAAGAGTTAGCAATAAAAGGATTGCGACTGAGGTTTACCAGTTCCTCGGCGATTTTTTGCGGCGGTAGCACAAAATCCACATTCCCGGTAGCAACAGCAGTATTGGGCATACTATCGAATTTTGCCGTGTCTTCACACTGAGCAAAAGTCACGCCTCCAGCTGCCTTGATTGCCTTCAGCCCCAGTGAACCGTCTCCATCCGCCCCAGATAAAACTACTGCGATCGCTTTGTGCCCTCGATCTGCTGCCAATGAAGTAAAGAACGCATCACCAGGCATATATTTACCCTGAACTTTCTCTCGCGGCGTGAGTTGCAACACTCCAGCAGACAGCATCATCTTAGTGTTAGGCGGAATGATGTAAACCTTGTTAGGTTCTACAGTCATGCCATCTTGCACTTCAATAACAGGCATTTTAGTTGTTCTTGCCAGAATCTCGCTTAATAGACTCTTGTGGTTAGGGTCTAAGTGTTGAATCAGCACAAATGCCATCCCTGTATCGGTAAGCAAATGGCTGAGTAACTGCGTAAATGCCTCTAATCCACCCGCAGAGGCGGCAATGCCAACGATGGGAAATAAAACATCTTTATTGTCTTGTTGCTCTACGTCGAACACTTCATTAGCGGTAGATTCAGATACAGGTTGTTCAGAGGGTTGATCGGATGTCATAGGATTAAGTTTAGTACCGCAATAGTTTAGCAACTAAAGGTTTATATTTTAGATTCAGTTTACTTACTTGCCCTTTATTTAATAATAGTTTGAGTATAAATTAAATAAATTAAGGCTGCTTTGGGTGGTGCGCGTTCGCGTTAGCGTCTCTGAAAGAAAAGCGTCTCGCCCAGAAGCGCAGCGCCAGCGCGATAGGCAGGTAGTAGGGAATCAGACTTTTCGAGTTATGCCGATTTTTTTCCCGCAATCCAACAGGAGTCTTAATATTCCCAAAATATAAACTATAAACCATGTAAGTTTTCTAAATCCAAGTCACTGCCACGAAGTAAGAAGCTAAAATAAATCCAATACCAATAATTCCGCTACTCAAAAGCAAAATTAATTGAGTTAAGTCATTCATGTGATAAATCCTGAGATTAATCCTATCGGTTATCAAGTTAATTAGTAGTATTTGAAAAATATTTATCCCTATCCATAAATGACCCATAGTATTAATTCTCACAACTTAAATTACTACATCTAAGACATTAATTAAAGCTAGTTTGCATGAGGATGGGGATTATTAGCAATTGCTAAAATGCCAAGTACAGCCACAAAATCATCAACAACTACGGGTTTAGCAACGCATAGACTAAACCCAGCTAAAAGAGCGTGTTGATACATATCTTCTCTTACAGTGCTTGTCAGAGCGATCGCTGGTACTACTTTGCCTCGCTCTCCCGTAAGTGTTCTCACTTGGTGAATCAGAGCATAGCCATCCTGATTTGGCGTGGAGATATCACTTAAGAGGATATCTGGTTGCCATTGCAAAAATATTTCTAGAGCTTGTCCTAAAAATGCCGCTTGCACGCTCACACCATATGATTGCAACATCGGCGTGAACGACTTGCAAAAATTGACATCATTATCTACAAGAAGTACTCGTAGCCCTTGAAGAAATGAAGGATGAGTAGGAAATTTATTATTTATATACATTACAGTGTCAAAATTGAGGTTTTATTGAGCTTTGCAATGTTCTTAAGTTGTACATCTATTGTGCTTGCTTGAAGTTCAATAAATGTCTCATCAGTATGTACAAAAATAGCAGAGACAATGTATTTAAATTACTCTTAATGATAATCAGCTTTAAATCGGATTCCGATAGTTGACCTGACTAAACATAAATTTTATTAACAGTGTTTACTATAACATCCTATTGTTATAGTTTATGTTTGAATAGATGTTTTAATAGTGTATATCTTCATATAATATGTATATTTTATGAAAAACTTTCTGATATAGAAACATTTAAATTATTCCGATGAGCGATAACTTTTCCCTGAAGGGGTAGGGCGAACGCATCTAAATAATCAAGGTAAAATTCCCCAACACTCCACCAGACTTAGCGAAGCGAGAAAGTAAATATTGAATTGCCCAGGTGCGATCGCTCTCTTCTAACAATGACAGCAGCCGTATCGCCTCATTAGTTACTCTGTCCGCAATAACCAAAAGCCGCTATAAGTCATACCGGAATCATCAGGCTGCACTAACAAAAAGTGTAATCCTTGACTCTGCTGTTGACGCTGTTGATAAAGTTGCGCCGCCGCAGTTACTTCTGCATCCTCAAAGGTGGCAACAATCCACCTATCCGCTAAACTAGCTTCTAAGATTAAACCATCTGGCGCACCAGCTATGTAATTCAATGCTACAGGGTGCGCTTGTGCTAACCATCGTGCTAAACGCATTGATTGCTTTCCTCCGTAGATGACTACACCAGGGACGGGTACTGTTGATGCTAAACCCAAATTTATGGGTTGGAGAAATTCTGGTACAGACAAAATAGGAATGGGGCGTTGGGCAAATATATCTATGAGTTCACCTGCTGGGAGTGTTGCAAAACGCCATTGTTCGCCCCAGAGGTTTTCTGGTAGTGGTGCTGGGGGTGGTTTATCTACAGTTACAGGATATTGCTTTTCTTGCAACCATTGTTTTAATGCCAAGGTGTGGCGAGTGGGTTCGACATTAATGCCTAAGTTGCGTCCCGCTGCTTGAATTAAACTCAAGGACTGGGGGCGAAATACTTGAATTACACGGGGAAATTGTTCTTCGGCTGCTAGCTGGAGTTGGTCTGTCACCCAGGTGGCATTGGCTTCTGACTGGGGGCAGGTGGCTGTATACTCGAAGCTACGATTAGGATCACAAATCAATAGCTCCCAGAGAATTTGTCCATTGGGATCTTTTTGTGGACTACGATAAAAATCGGCTTGCCAAGTTTTCATGTTTTTTGCCTCGCGCAAAGGCGCAAAGGCGCAAAGAAGAATGCAAAAGTATGATTAGTGTCAGTATTACAAAAAAAGGGGGCAGATAATCCACCCCTTATATCTAACCAGGAAACTTAAAATGCTTTACACTATCACCTTAGCCAAAATTGGTGACACACGGGTAGCGATTTCTGGTACATAGACTTGGGAAACGTAGTCGGCTATCATTCTGTCTGTGTTGAATAGAGGGGCATTGGTTTTAATTGATGCTTTCATCATTTGTACCCAGCGATGGGGGATACCTTGGGCATCTTGGTCGTAGTATAGAGGTACGATTTCTTCTTCTAAGAGCTGATAGAGCGATCGCGAATCAATTCGGTCTTGTAGTTCTTGGTCGCTAGTATGGGCGTCTTCTCCTATGGCCCAACCGTTAGTGCCTTTACCGTCGGGCCCTGCTTGGTAACCTTCACACCACCAGCCGTCTAGGACGCTGCAATTAATTCCCCCGTTGAAGCAGACTTTTTGCCCACTGGTACCAGATGCTTCTAAGGGACGGCGGGGGTTGTTTAACCATACATCGACACCTTGCACTAGTTTTTGTCCGGTGTAAATGTCGTAGTCTTCAATAAAAGCGACTCGGTTGAGAATCCCAGAATTTTGGCACCATTCCATTAAGCGCTGGATGATGCGTTTGCCTTCTTCATCTGCTGGGTGGGCTTTACCGGCAAAGATGATTTGTACGGGACGTTGAGCATTACCAAATATTTTTAATGCTCGTTCGGCATCTCGCAAAATTAAATCGCCACGTTTGTAAGGGCTGAAACGTCTGGCAAATCCAATTGTCAGGATTTTGGGGTCAAGTAAGTTATCTGTGGCTTGAATGAGTTTGTAATCTTCACCACGTTGTTCTCTGGCTTTCTTGACTTTGTAGCGGGTGTAGGCTACCAGTCTTTCTTTGAGGATGAGATGTAGCGACCACAGTTTTTCATCGGGTATGTCGTCAACTTTCGCCCACATTTTGGGGTCAACGGCACGTGTTTTCCAGTCTGCGCCTAGATATTGATTATATAGGTCAGCTAATAAAGGTGCAGTCCAAGTGGGTGCATGAACGCCATTGGTAATGTAACCGATGGGTACTTTGTCTTCAGTCCGGTTGGGGAAGAGAACTGTCCACATTTTGCGGGAAACTTGACCGTGCAATTCACTCACACCGTTACAGGTGCGACACATCCGCAAAGCCAAAACGGTCATCCCGAAGGGTTCCCAAGGGTCACCGAGTCTACGTGCGCCTAATGCCAAAAATTGCTCGCGGGAAAGTCCCAGTTGTGGCCAGTAGTGGGCAAAGAACGAGTCAATTAAATCGGGAGAGAACACATCGTGTCCGGCGGGGACAGGGGTGTGGGTGGTAAATACACAACTATTACGTACTTGGGCTTCGATGTCGTAGAAAGATTTACCTGTGCACTCAATTTCTAGTCTGGCAATTTCTAAGGTACAGAAGGCGGCGTGTCCTTCGTTGAGGTGATAGACGGAAGGTTTAATTCCTAAAGCATCTAAAGCCTTGACACCACCAATTCCTAATACAACTTCTTGAGCAATGCGGGTTTCTAGGTTACCACCATACAAATGTCCTGTTAACCAACGGTCAATGGGATCATTGTCATGGCGATCGCTATCTAGTAAATATAAACTGACTCGCCCTACTTGTACGCGCCAAATTTGTACTTTTACCTGGCGTTGGCGAATTTCTATTTGGATGGTGACTGGTTCCCCTTGGTCATTGGTAATTAACTCTAAGGGCATCCGGTGGAAGGGATTATCGAGATAGTAATCTTCTTGCCAACCTTGGCGATTTAAGCGTTGCCGAAAGTAACCTTGGCGATACAATAATCCTACCGCAACCATCGGGACACCCAAATCTGATGATGATTTCAGGTGGTCTCCGGCTAAAATACCCAAGCCGCCAGAGTAGACGGGTAGAGATTCATGGATGCCAAATTCGGCGCAAAAATAAGCTATGGGGCGTTCTTGCGAAACTTTGGGGGCTACGCGACTTACCCAAGTATCTTGCTGCGCCATGTAAGTATCAAACTCTTGGGCTAAGGCGGAAATCTGCTTGAGGTAAAGTGGATCTTCTGCTAATTGGGTGAGGCGTTCGTAAGTTGCGGACTCTAAAATTGCTACTGGGTTATGTCCACAGCGTTCCCATTCTTGGGGGTCAATGGTTTGGAATAGAGCAATGCGATCGCTTGTCCAACACCACCAATAATTATAAGCCAAATCTGCTAATCTTTTGAGGGGCAAAGGTAACTTCTGCGCCAAGTGAGTTGCTGCTGTCATTGCACTGCTATTAGCCATACAAATCTACACTTTTAGTTAATTTTTTCTCTATTTCACTTAACATCTGCCCCCAATTAATCTACCTTTCAACTTAATTTTTTATTGGTAAATTATTCTCTAAAAGTAGGAGCAAGTTATAGACATCACATTTTTTTGGTTTCTGTCTTGTTCGAGATTATCCTGTTTCTCGCTAATTTAGATATTTTTATACATCAAATTACTTGACATTATTTTAAAATATTTATTTTATTATTAAAATTTATTTAGAATTTGATTATAAGCAAACAAAATTTCACATTACATCTAAATAATAGTCAATTAAAATCAAAACTTTTGTTTAATATATTTTTTTGATACACTTCTTTCAGGGATTGTACTTAAAAGGTGGAGCGTGCGCCCAATCCCTGAGTCACCAAATTTATTTAAGTTTCCGCATTTTAGCCATATAATTCAGCAGAGTTACAATAACTATCAAAGTGTAGCAAGCATAAATAGCCACACTGAAAGTCAGAAATACTGGTAGATTAAGCCTTTTAATTAAAATTACTGTTCCTAGGCTAAAAATTGTACTAGCTACAAAAGCTAATAAATTTTTATTCAAAATATTCTCCTATGAATTATTTGGTGTTAAATTACTAATAATGGATTTCTATATCTAAATACCGTAAGCAATGTTACGTTTGGAGCTATTTTAATTTTTTTAAATTAGTTTAATATTGCCCTAAGTTAAATTCCTTACTTAATTGATGCCAGAGCGATCGCTTGCGCTAACTTGTCAGTTCGCATGGTGGCGGATATGGTCTTCAATAAAACTAGCAATGAAATAATAACTATGGTCGTAGCCTGCTTGGTAGCGTAAATTTAAAGGCTGGTTAACAGACGCGCAAGCTTGCTCAAACACTTCTGGTAATAACTGTTCAGCTAAAAACTTATCACCAGTACCTTGGTCAATCAAAATAGAACTGTGGTATCCCACTTGTTTGATTAATTCACTAGCATCATAGGTAAGCCATGTGTCTTGATTACTTCCTAGATAACGACTGAAAGCTTTTTGTCCCCAAGGACAACGCATAGGTGCAGTGATGGGTGCAAAAGCAGATACAGATTTATATAGTTGGGGGTTTCGCATGGCACATACTAGGGCCCCATGTCCTCCCATTGAATGACCAAAAATACCTTGTTTCTTTGGTTCTATGGCAAAGTTGGCTGCAATTAAAGTAGGTAATTCCTCAACGACATAACTATACATTTGGTAGTGCTGACTCCAAGGTTTTTCTGTAGCGTCAACATAAAACCCTGCACCTGTACCAAAATCCCAATCATCATCTTCACCTGCAATACCAGTATTACGGGGGCTGGTATCTGGTGCAACCAACATCAAACCGTACTCAGATGCGTAGCGTTGCGCCCCCGACTTTGCCATAAAATTTTCTTCAGTGCAAGTCAACCCAGAGAGGAAATAAAGTACGGGTACTGGTTGTTGAGTGGCTTGTGGTGGTTGATAGACAGCAAAGCGCATTTCACCATTGCAAGTTGAGGAAGCGTGAGAGTAAAAACCGAGTTTACCGCCAAAGCTTTGATATTCTGAAAGTAGGTTGAGGTTGGTCATGAGTCAAGCATGATGATATGAGGCTTTGACGCTATTATTCCATCAAATTATCACTTACAGGTTCACCTGGATACAAGCGATCGCCTCGCTAAAACTTTATTTCCTCAGTTAGCTGGAGATGGAGAGAGATTTACTAAGAAATTGACTAAATCACTGTGGCTAGTGAAATCTAACAACGCCTCGGCTAATTCCTCTAGTTGAGTAATGGATAATGTTTTAATTTGTTGTTCTACATCAGGTTGAATATTACCAAACCGACGTGTCAAAAGACGCAGAATCAGTTGTAGCGCCTCTTGTTTCTTCCCTCTTTCTTCCCCCTGTTGCAATCCCTTTTGCAAAATATCTTGATAAATTACAGACTCTTGCATAATTTCCTCTCGAAAAAATTGTGTAATCAAACTTTTTTCAAACCGCAAACCAGCTAAAACCTGAACACAAGCTGATATATTGTGTCGTTCGTCCGCTTCTTCAATCATATCGACACTAGCGGCGACTTGGGCTAATAACTCTGGTGGGGAGTTGGTTTTGGTTAATGTCGCCAATGGTAACAGTGCAGAGTTGGCTAAAAATGATGTGGGATCTTCTTCCCACAAACGAATCACCCGATATCTATGGGTAGTATTTTTATCTACATATTGCGTGTTAAATACAGTTTCCGACGAGGTAGGTTGTAAGAAAATCAACACCTGTTCAATATCACACCAGTATTGACGTTTTAATCTGGTGTAATAATCTAACATCCGAAAATCAAGGGGGGGTGTGGATTTAGGTGAAGTCTGAAACTCTAAATGTAAGATTTGATTGGCGGCTTGCAGCAATATCACTGCATCAGCGCGTATGGGTTCTGGGTTTAATTCAGTTTTGAGTACCTGGATATCAGATGTATCGGATGATAGTAACCATCTGGCAAATTCTACAGGGTAGGTTTCGGCAAGGTATTTGCAAGTATTATCGTAACTCAAGGCGATCGCTCTCTTGTCTGATTACTTTTGTCAGGGAAATGCAACCCCGACTTGTACAGAAAATCGGGGTTATGGTTGCAAGTTATAAAACTGAAATCTGACGAATTAAAATACTCATCACCTCACCAGAGTTAGCTGTTGGTAGTAACTGACTCCAGTCGCCGACGCTTGCATAACCGATCGCCTGCAAAAAGTGTATTGTACTGGTGACGGCTTTGGGCGAACCAATCAATAAATGTTTTATCGGTTCTCTTTGAGACAAGGGCTTTACTGTAGATTGCTTGAGGGTGGGTGTATCAAAGCTTTCGTTTCTCAAATACTGTTGTGGTGGTACTTGAGTGAGGTTTTGCTGGTCTACGAACTTTTGAACTTGTGCCATGATAATAATTGACTCCTAGTTGGGGGTTTAAAGAAAGGCGATCGCGGACTCTTCCAAAAGGGCGATCGCCTTTCTCATACTTATTGATATATAGTATAATTTTATACTTGTAAACTATTAGTTTCCCAAAACTTGCATCCCTATTTATCAACTTCCAAACTCAGTAAAACGGGCATTGCATAAATGCGGGATAATTTGCCAAGAATGAACTTAGATTCTTTGCGCCTTTGCGCCTTTGCGTGAGTTCAATTTATCCCCTAATTTTTCCGAAATTGAGGATAATACTGTGGAAGCTTCAACAAGATGCGTCTATCTCACACCTGCTCATGGATGAACAGCGCCTACAGGCTTATTATCAGCTAATTCAAGACCTGCTCAGTTGCCCCAATGGAGAAAAACAAGAGATATTAGCCGCTAATGCAGAATTGCTTGATGCTGGCTTTTTGGAGATTTTGTTAGCAGCAACAGAGTACTACTCACAGCAGGGAGAAGAAAATACGGCAAATTGGCTGAGAAACCTAGCAACACAACTCAGCGCAGCGCTGGACTTACCAGCAACATCTCCAGCAGGTGGTGAAACGTCTACTCTCACCCCAGAAGTTATGGAGATTTATGGGCAATTTTTAATAGAAATACTACGAACAACAGCAGACAGCAACGACGATGCTCAAGTAATTTACCCATTGCTGGCAGCAAATACCGATAAGCTCAATCATATTTTTGCAAAATTATTGCGCCTTTGGGCAACAAATACCCTAGCAGAAGCGGAACCAGATACAGCAACATTCATCGCCGCAGTAATTGGGAATTTTAGTAATCTGATTCAGCAGTTCCCCTTGGGTAGCAAAGCCAGCAACATGGAAATTGCGATCGCTGGCTACGAAATCGCCCTAACTGTTTACACCCGCAGTGCCTTTCCCCAACAATGGGCAACGGTGCAAAATAATTTGGGAAATGCTTACCGTGACAGAATATTAGGAGAACGAGCCGAGAATATTGAACAGGCGATCGCTGCTTTTACCTATGCTCTGGAAGTTAGAACCCGCAGCGCCTTTCCTATAGATTGGGCTGCAACGCAAAATAATCTGGGAGCTGCTTACGGTGACAGAATATTAGGAGAACGAGCCGAGAATATTGAAAGTGCGATCGCTGCTTATTCTGCTGCACTGGAAGTTTATACCCGCAGCGCCTTTCCCCAACAATGGGCAATGACGCAAAATAATCTGGGGAATGCTTACGGTAACAGAATATTAGGAGAACGAGCCGAGAATATTGAAAGTGCGATCGCTGCTTATTC
>NZ_CAWUDM010000051.1:0-42940 GCF_963920855.1 Nostoc sp. CCY0012
ATTTTCTCAAATTGTTGCCACATCTCATCTTCAACTGCCTTGTCACCCGTTAAGAGGACTTACGCACTCGCTACGAAAATCAAGGCTTTGAGATTGCTTCCCTACGGTCGCAATGACGAAAATACGTGGTTGGTTACGTAAGTCCTGGAATAATTAAGCTAAAGTACTTAGGACTGTTTCCAGCAGATCCAATCACCTTGGACTTGGGCGATCGCACCACCAGGAAATGGATCGGTTTGCGAGCGGTTTGGCGCTGTAATCAAAGCCGTTAATTTTTCAATATGTTCAAAACTTGGTGCGTCAGCAAGTGTTTGTTGCAATATCTGTCGCATCACCCGACGTTGCAATGCTAAAGGTGCTGGCTGCAATATTCGTCTATTTAATCTGAAAGCAACTCCATTTTCCCCACGCCCTTCTCCTTCTTCCATCGCTGCTTCCCTCAACTTGTGGGCGGTTGCTTCTAAATATTCCACTTCTGCTTGCAATAATTCTGCTGTTTGAGCTAGGGCAGATTCTACTTGGGGGTTAAAATTTATTTGTAAATAGGGAATTAATTCTTGGCGGATGCGGTTGCGGGCATATTTCACATCTTGATTGGTGGAGTCCTCCCAAACTGGGAGATTAAATTCTCGACAAAATTGCTCTGTTTCTGGGCGAGTAATTTCTAACAGTGGACGCACTAATAAAATGTCTTCAGTTAGTGGCCTTTGCCAAGTCAGAGCTTGTAACCCATCTGCACCAGTACCACGCATTAAGTTATAGAGTAGAGTTTCCGCGCGATCGCTTGCGGTATGACCTGTGACAATATAATGGTAATTATTTTTTTGGGCGATCGCACTTAAAGCTTGATATCGCCAATTACGCGCCGCAGCTTCACTATTCAATAACTGCGTAGCTGTTTCTAAATAAAAAGATACACCCCAACTTTTAGCTAATTTTTCTACATGGTTCGCATTAGCTTCTGAATCAGCACGCCAGCGATGATCACAATGGGCAATACTTACATTCCATCCCCGTTTATGTTGTAAATCTAACAGTAATTTAATCAAGCACAGGGAATCTTGCCCACCGGAAACCGCTACTAATAGTTTTTGGTTTTGCGGAAATAAGTGGCGCGATCGAATAGTGCGATGTATTTTTGCATGTAGATTCGTCCATACCATTTTTGGTTTTTAACCGCACATCAATCTAGATAACTTTTATTTTATCAGTATTGATGATCAAACCCGGATACTAAGAGACTTTCAAGCCCGTTCCTTGCTATAGTCTGATTGTTTTTCCATTTGCTGGAGTTGTAGATAGATTTCCTCTAACGGAAATTCCGGCTCATCAGGACAAAATTCTAAAGATAGTCTGACTTTTCCTTTTGTCCATCCCTCAGAACTAAATTTTAAAACTTCGCAATTTAATCCTTGTTCATACAAATTTTCTTCTGTTGTGCCTGTTGCTCCTAAATATTCTTTAATTGCTGCAATTAAATCATGAACTTTAAAAGTTCCAGCAACTTTTAAGTTATTAAAAGTATCTGGTTGTACATATACAACTTCATGATGATTTAGTCGTTCAAATTGATTTTCCATAGTCATCTCCTGTCACTACATCTATTGTTTCCATAGCGATAGAAGTTAAGCTCAAATAAAATAAGAGTTTGTTAAAATAGATGCTGCCTAATTATATGTATGTATTAACACATTAATCCTAGAATAATGTGGCTTTACTCAGAGCCTAACCCACCCTAAATATCTCATCATTATATTTTAACCACGTTTTTTATTTATGCAAATTTTCAAGCTATGAGTAAATCATAGACTTTAAAAGTTCGAGAAACGTCTAAATTATTAAAAGTATTTGCTTCTACAGACACAACTTCATTAGCATTTAGATGTTCAAATATATTTACCATACATATCTCCTGTAACTAAGCTTATAATTCCCAGGAGATAGTAGTGAATTTCCATCGCTTGTTTTCCCCTCCTCACAAGCAACAGGAGGGGTTAGGGATTGATTAAAAAAACCAACCGTAAGAATGCAAGCCCTTACCTAAAAGATTCACACCAAGATAGCAAATCCAGACAACCACAAAGCCACTTGCAGCTAAAATTGCTGGGCGACGACCTTGCCAACCGCGAGTAATACGGGCGTGGAGGTAAGCAGCAAAAACTAACCAAGTGATTAACGCCCAGGTTTCTTTAGGGTCCCAACTCCAGTAGGAACCCCAAGCTTCGTTAGCCCAAACTGCACCAGCAATAATGCCAATAGTTAGTAGGGGAAATCCCAGTCCAATGACGCGATAGCTGATGTTGTCTAAAGTTTCAGCCAAGCTAAGGCGCTGTGGGGAAAGGGGTTCATTGGCAGTAGCTACGCTAGAAGATTCAGCAGCTACTAAATTCATCACAGCAGTATTACCGTTGCCATTGTTATTGCTTTCAAAACGAGCAAAGCCATTATTGTCCCCTACAGGTGTTGCTGGTTGAGTAATTAGCTCACCAGCTTTGTGCAAGCGGTAGCCGTTGCTGCGGTAGCCACCAGTACCTACAGAACTACCTTGAAGTTGAATGTTTTGACCACGAGTGACAATGAGAAATGCGATCGCTAGTAGTGCGCCTACCATCAAAGCGGCATAACTCAACATCATCACACTGACGTGCATCATCAGCCAATTGGACTTCAGCGCGGGGACTAAGGGTTCTGCTGATTGCATTTCTGATGGTAAAGTGAGGGCAGCAAAAGCAGTAATCCCCATCGCTACAGGGGCAGTGACAACTCCCACTAGGCGGCTGCGACTGGTGTTTTCGGCAAAAAGATGAACTGCGGTAATTCCCCAAACTAAGAAAAATAAGGACTCATACAGATTACTTAGGGGAAAATAACCAGCCTCTATCCATCTTGCTCCTAATAAGGTAGCTATGCACAAATTAGCTATAGCCATCCCAGCAGTTCCCACCGCCGCAATTGCTGGTAGATTCGGAAAAGCTGCTCCCCCCCAGTACACCAGCATGGTGAGGAATAATACGGCAAAAGAGGCATTGTCCAGCCAGTTCTGGAGTTCAACCAGATTCATAAAGTGTTCTCCCCAGTGGATTCGTTAAAATATTGATTCCGACTGTTCTGATCCTATCTGCTTAGAGACTCATCAGACAGGGTTTTTAGTCTCGCTTAAGCATTACTAAAAACTATGTACCAGCTTTTGGGGATTAGGGTACTGTAACTGCTGGTGTAGTAAGAGGCGGGATGACAGCAGTACTAGAACTAGGTGACACGGCTGAGGTGTCATCTTTTTTCAGGGCGATAAAAATGTCGTAACGGGTACTGCGATTATCACTGACAGCCGCTGTTACGCCAATGGAACGGGTTGCGTCTAGAAAAATTTGTTGGTTAGGAAACAATGTAGTTAAAGTAAAGTTTTTGACAGTCCTTTCCATATCTAGAAAAAATTGTCCATTGGTGGGATTGGGTTCTGTAGGAACCGTTTGCTGAAATGGCAGAGTACTAGCTAGTGTGTAATTGGGCTTAGGAACGATTTTATCTGTGATCGGAGCGCCCAAAGCTAAGAAAGCGATATCGCCATCTAACCAGCCACGGGTAGCAGTTAAAGTATTAAAAGGTGTAATCCAGTTAACAACAGGGTTACTGGCCACTGTTCCCTGTTGAATGCGGAACTGGTACTGGCTTTTCATCACCTCATCCAGCTTTTTCAAGGATGCTTCAGCTGATAAGCGATCGCTTGCCTGTACCATGAAGAGAAAACCTGCTCGGAAATCTTTGGCAGAATCATCTGTTGAGGTATTGGGAATCACGGAGACAGAAAACTCTCCTTGCATCCAACTGAGAAAATCCTGATCTAAATCCAGGTTCGTGAGTGACTTGACACCACTCCGCAACTGTTCTGGTGATATGGGCGAGAGGGGATTTTTTTGTGATGTTAAAACGTAATCTCCCCACAACCGCTGTAAGTTCCCTCCAGAAAGCATCATTAAGGTTTCCGCAGGTACACGGTTTTGCATAGTTCCGGCTTGATTTTCCACTGCTAAAACCCGCTGACTATTAGGATTTAGCCAGGAAATACCTTTTAAGCGTACTCCTTCAGGTTCCAATGTCATAGACCCTGCTAAACCTTGGTTATTTTGCAGTTGAGCTAAAACTTGAGCTGGTAACGGGCGTTTGGGAGAAGCGGCCGCGATTCTGGCAGCTATGGGGACATTCAAATAAAACTGAGCAAAGGGGCGATTCTTGGCAATTTTGGGGAAATTATCAGCAAAGCCGCCCACTGTTGCCAGTGATGTTTTACTTTGATAGGCATCTATTGCTCGTTCTGTGGCGTGAGGATGGTCAGTAATGACGAGAAACCTACCATCTAACAATGCGGCTGAAAGCTTTGATCCTGCTTGACCCTGGCTTTGTTTAATAGTGATTCCCTGATAAGTACGCTTCACCCATGTCCCTTGTTTAGGTGTTTTAGGTTCAGCCAAAATGTTTTTAGCCGCTTCTGGATTGCTCACAGGTAATACCATGACCATCGATTGCTGAGTATTAGCAGCATCTCCATCGGTAGCCACGGGTTTAAGTGCTGGTTGCATTTGTGGCGACAATATTGCCAGGGTGACTTCATTGCCTACCCAGGGCTGAATATCTTTTTCAAAGTCATAACCATTATTAGTTAGAAAGCGATCGCGTAACTGTACTAAATTTTTATTTATTTCTGCTTGGGTTTCTTTTGTCCCTAACTCTTGCAATTTCTGCCATTGTTGGGGATCTGTAGTTAGAGAAACCGTAAACAGGGCATCTTGAGGAATAATATTTGCACCTACTGGCAAGTTTCGGGAAAATGTTTGCCTTTGAGATAAAAACCAGTACGTTGCTGCGCCACCACCAATCAATAATCCAGCAGCAGAAAGCGTCAGCATCAGAGACGGTTTCTTTTTTTTACTTTTTAGAACAGACACAATAGGCAGTGCCATTGAAACCTATACCTCATACTTGCAAATTCATTGCTTGATCAATCAAGCAAGTAAACCATAATTTTCTTTCTCTAGGGCAGCTTATAAGATTAATTTCTCTACCCTGGATTTAATTGATACTGCGGCTATCACAGTTTCTACACTTTCAACAGTAGTTTTTTCTTGTTAGTTAACTTTTTTAACATGCTTTGTTAAATTTAGCAGGTCAATTTTCAGGAATGCGTCTCTCAACAGACCAATCCCTGAAGGTAAATCTGTCATTATCAGCACTTTGAGAATATAACTAACCTGAAAAAGCTGCAAGTCATCGTCACCTGCTCTATATCGTCATTAATACCATCACTTTGATTGATTGTGTCAAATTCAAAACCATTAGCTTATCAGACTTGGCTTATTAAAGGCTAGTACAGCAAAATGAAAATAGAGATACCTCAATCACCGTGGATTCCCCAGAAAAGAAGAATCCATCCCCCTAGCTGACTGCTGACTTGTGACTTCTCGTTTCCTGCTAAAAGTTCCTAAAGAGTAGAGTCTATGCTTTGCCATTAGAAGAACCCATCTGTGTAGATCCCAAATATTTGGTTAAATAAGGCGAAAAAACTTCATAAATCAAAGTCAGGGGCTGTCCATGATGCCAAAACAAATAATGCCGACCCCAAAAAGGGCCAGCCACTTCAAACCCTGATTCTAATGCAGCCGAGTCGCCGTAGTAAATTCCTTGAATATCTCGATATAACTCTGTACGGATACGAGCTAAACTCGCCCAAATCGGTAATGAACGATTTTGTAAAAACTCATCAATGTGACTAGCTTCCCACCATGAAGTTGCATAACCTAATCGCTGACCTGATGCGGTACGCAACCACACCTGTCGCCGCAATCGTGGCCCTGGTACAGCTTTAATTAAATTTGGGGCATCATCTAAATTCATGCCAATCAAAGACATATCGATGACATCTACTTCTGTTGGTTCACCAGTGAGCAATTGTAAATGTCTGGTGGGCGAGCCGTCACCTAACAGTAATAACTGCCAAGCCGGTGCCAGCTGAGTATGGGGCAAACTTGTTTGTATAACTTCCTCACCACCTTGCCAAATCGGAGTGAGGCGATGCCATGCAGTCGGCAGTGTTGAGTTGTTGGTAGCTGTAAAAATTGCAGTCAATGTTCTTTACAAAAGTTCACCTATCTCTATCAAAGCACAAAAAACAAGGCGTTCCAATAGGAATCCAAATAGAGAGTAAAACATGGGGTATTTAAACAATTCTGATATGTGCTAAGTACAGCTGACGCTCCACTACGTTAACAGTACTTAACACTGAAAAAATGCGGATGGCGAGACTCGAACTCGCAAGGCAAAGCCACACGCACCTCAAGCGTGCGCGTATACCAATTCCGCCACATCCGCGTTAGTTGTCCAAGAGTAAATGGTAGCACAAAAAAATCAATTCAGTTAGGAAATATTGAGATTTACCAAAATTCACCAAAAATTTAAGTTGAATTGTACCCAAATTTCTTGAAGGTGGATATATGACGGACAGAAATAAAGTAACTCCACAAGTGATATTAAAAAGGGTATGGCTACTGTAAGATGCAAAACTTGCTCACAACAGCCTAGTTCGGGAAACTGGCAGAGACTAGCAAATGCAATATTGTTAGTTTAGTTAAGTCCCGTAGAAGCAGGAAGCCAAATCCTATTTAAAATTTGCTGAGGATGAAGCTAAAAAACTCCTGTCATAATTTGAGATCAAGCGCCAGCATTGTGGCAAATGGGATAGGAGACAATGTTTATCTACTGGTACTAGTATCAAAGCTAAAAATGAAGTTTGACAAAATATTAATTGCCAATCGGGGAGAAATCGCCCTTCGCATTCTCCGAGCCTGTGAAGAAATGGGGATAGCGACTGTTGCGGTTCACTCCACCGTTGACCGAAATGCTCTGCACGTACAACTTGCCGACGAAGCGGTGTGCATTGGCGAACCTGCTAGCAGTAAAAGTTATTTGAATATTCCTAATATTATTGCTGCTGCCCTGACGCGCAATGCCAGTGCTATTCATCCTGGTTATGGTTTCCTAGCAGAAAATGCTCGCTTTGCCGAAATTTGTGCCGACCATCATATTGCCTTTATCGGCCCAACCCCCGAAGCTATTAGGCTGATGGGAGATAAATCAACTGCCAAAGACACCATGCAAAAAGCTATGGTACCAACTGTACCGGGTAGTGATGGGTTGGTAGAATCCGAGGAAGAAGGACTGGTCATTGCCAAAGAAATGGATTATCCCGTGATGATTAAAGCTACTGCGGGTGGTGGTGGACGGGGTATGCGTCTAGTACGTTCTGAAAATGAATTTGTCAAACTTTTCTTGGCTGCTCAAGGAGAAGCGGGAGCTGCCTTTGGTAATTCTGGCGTTTATATAGAAAAATTTATTGAACGTCCCCGCCATATTGAGTTTCAAATCTTAGCCGATAATTACGGCAACGTTATCCATTTAGGTGAAAGAGATTGCTCAATTCAGCGCCGCAATCAAAAACTCTTAGAAGAAGCACCCAGTCCGGCACTTGACCCAGAACTACGAGAAAAAATGGGACAGGCTGCGGTGAGAGCGGCCCAGTTTATCAACTTTACTGGGGCTGGTACAGTGGAATTTTTGCTGGATAGATCTGGTAAATTCTACTTTATGGAAATGAACACCCGGATTCAAGTTGAGCATCCAGTCACAGAGATGATTACTGGAGTAGACTTGGTGGCTGAACAAATCCGCATTGCCCAAGGGGAGAGACTAAAGCTGACCCAAAACCAAGTAGTCTTGCGGGGTCATTCAATAGAATGCCGCATCAATGCTGAAGACCCCGACCATGATTTTCGCCCAGCGCCGGGACGTATTAGTGGTTATCTTCCCCCTGGTGGGCCCGGTGTTCGCATTGATTCCCATGTGTACACCGACTACCAAATTCCTCCCTATTATGATTCCCTGATTGGTAAGTTAATTGTTTGGGGCCCAGACCGCGCTACTGCCATTAACCGCATGAAACGCGCACTACGAGAGTGTGCCATTACCGGATTACCAACCACCATTGGGTTTCATCAAAAGATTATGGAAAACCCACAATTCTTACAAGGTAATGTTTATACCAATTTTGTGCAGGAGATGAATATCTAGAGGCTAGGGGCTAGAGGCTAGGAGGTTTTTCTCCTACTCCCCTTCGGGTGATGCCTTCGGATGCCGAAGGCTGTACGCCAGTCGCTCATGGGGGAAACCCCCAAGACCGCGCTGGTCTCACCTATTCCCTACTCCCTACTACCTAATTCAATGCAAACGAGTCATCATAGTGAGTAATCCTTGCTGACCTAAAAGAATTTCCCTGACCAAGCTGAAGATGCCTACCCAAAGAATAGGAGTGATATCTACCCCACCAATAGGTGGTACTAGCTTTCGCAACGGCACTAAAAATGGTTCGGTCGGCCAAGCTATGAGATTAAAGGGCAAACGATTTAGGTCTACTTGGGGATACCAAGTGAGAATTATGCGGAAAATAAACAAGAACGTCATCAGTCCCAGTACAGGGCCGAGAATCCAAACGGTCAGGTTAACACCAGTCATTGGTTTGAACTACTATCTGTGAACCAAGAAAAACTTAGGCGAAAGCCAGAAAATTTTAAGCTTTGTAAAGCATTCTCTCTCTAATTCTAACCAAATACTGTCACGCACTCTTGCGTATTCCAGGGCAAATACACCCAAATTTTTCACTCCATAACTTGTGATGATGCTAATCAAGTTTGGCAGCCTATATTCAAAGGATTCTCAAGGAAGTGATACACCATATTAGAATTATGATGAAGTGTGTAAAAAAAGGTTGAGAACTATGACGCCTTCTTTAGCAAATTTTCTTTGGAGTTTGTTTTGGGGTTTTGTAATTGTAGTTATTCCAGCTACAGTTGGTTTGATTTTCATTAGCCAGAAAGATAAAATCCAGCGTTCATAATGCTTGGGGGAGTCTGTTTGACTCTCATATCACTACCGATTGTCTGTTAGCTATCTACCTAAATTGCTCTTAAGGCATCAAATCCTTCTACTGAGGACAAGGTATACTTAGCTGACAGACATAGGTTTTTTTAGCTTTCGGTAAACAGCCTCAGACGCTTTCTTTACCAGATGCTTTGAAGCTTAAATATATTGTGTTTGATTAGAGTAGTGCTTTTAATTGTGACTCGCTAACATAGATTTGATATTGGGAAAAGAACAATGATAAATTTTGGGCTGAACTCAGCCAGCGTTCTGGCTCAGGTCAATTTTGGGGCGAACTCAGCCAGTATTCTAGGAATTTTCCTGGCTGTGTCTGGGGCAGCACTGTATTTTCTCCGCACTGTGCGTCCAGAACTGTCACGAGATCAAGATATTTTTTTTGCAGCGGTGGGCTTGCTCTGTGGCTTCATTCTCATTTTCCAAGGATGGCGTTTAGACCCGATTTTGCAATTTGGTCAGTTGCTGTTAGTTGGCTCAACTGTCTTTTTTGCGGTTGAAAGTATTCGTTTGCGAGGGATTGCTACTCAACAAGCTAAACGTAACACTCCTATTGTGGATGACGAGCGAGAAGTCAGCAGGAACTATTCGTACAATCGCCGGGGATATGAGGCTGAAGTGGAGACAGATTTAGAACCACTGCCTTATGAAGAAGAAGAACCACCCGTCCGTCCTCGGATTCGGGGCAGCAGAGATGCTCGTTCCTCTCGTGATGATTACTACGAAGATCAACCACCTCGTCGTCCAGAAACCCGCAGCAGTAGGGAAAGACCAGAAATAGCAGAAAGAAAGCGCCGTCCTAGTTCTAGTCGTCCTGTAAGTCGCAGCCCTGAAAATTATGAAAAAGAAGATTGGAGTTCTGCTGGTGGGGAAGTTGATGATTGGGAAGGTTCCAGCACAGAAGTAAGAAAACCCTCTCGTCGTACTAGTGGTAACTCACCGCGTCCGGAAATTCGTGACCAGGATATCCCTCCCAGATCCAGAAAGCGTCGTCCTCCTGCTGACTCAGTTTCACGGAGACCACGTGAGGATGATGATGCTATACCAACTGACTACGTACCATATAACCCCATTGAAAGGCCCAATGAGGAGCCAGATAATTCGACCGATTTTGACGACAATCTTATTTAAAACACTCAGGTGAGGTTAACCTGAGAGGCGATGGAAAACAGTTGAGGTGAAAAGACTTACGCCTAGGTTTCGGCTCCAAAGACCAATTCATTGGAGCCTAGTGGTTAGTTTTGCTAGTTTATTGGCATCTTGTAGTTCCAATGAAATACCCATAGGGCCGACTTCTCTCAATAGTCGCTACACAGAAGAGCAACCAGCATTGAGTGGAAATGGGCGTTTTTTGGCTTTTATTTCTAATCGTAATGGTAGTCATCAACTGCTAGTATACGATTTATCACAGCAACAATTTGTGCGTACCCCAGGCTTAAATCGACCTCAGACAATTACCGAAAGTCCTAGCCTGAGCTATACAGGGCGTTACATTGCTTATTTGACTAGTGACCAGGGTAGACCCGTAGTGGCGCTTTACGATCGCGCTACCCAAAAGTCACAAATTCTCACTCCAACTTATCGTGGCTGGGTCAGAAATCCTGGTATTAGTCCAGATGGACGTTACATTGTATTTGAAACCGCTGGTCGTGGTCAGTGGGATCTTGAAGTTTTAGATAGAGGGCCAAATATTGAGTTAGATATCCCCAATGGTGCAACGGTGGGTATCTCGCCTGGATTGCCTTAGTCAGAGGTTGATCGGTGTAAATTTTACATGATAGATACATTGTGTGTTGTCAAAGCTACGAAAGCAGGGAGTTGGAAACCGCCTATTCTCTCTACTCCCTATATGGCACTGGATCTTTCAATCCTAACTCGGCAAACGCTGCTAGCCTAAGACGACAAGAATCACAGACACCACAGGCTACATCGTCACCTGCATAGCAAGACCAAGTTAAGTCCCAAGGAACTCCCAATTGGTTACCAAGTTGGATGATTTCGGTTTTTTTCAAATCAATTAGTGGGGCGACAATGGTGATGGGTTGCCCTTCTCGTCCTTGTTTGGTTCCTAGCCGGAAAACTTCTTGCATTGCCTGGATATAGTCAGGACGACAATCAGGATATCCTGAATAATCTAAGGCGTTAACACCAATATAAACGCGTTCAGCTGCGATCGCTTCGGCATAGCCCAGAGCAAAACTTAAAAAGATAGTATTCCGTGCAGGTACGTAGGTAACTGGGATATTTTGCGACATTTCATCAAGCGATCGCTCCTGGGGTAAATCAATTTTGTCGTCTGTTAATGCTGAACCACCCCATTGTCGTAAGTCAAAATTGATAATTTGGTGTTCTGCAACTCCAGCTTTGCGCGCCACAAGTAGGGCCGAACGCAACTCTCGCTGATGTCGTTGCTGGTAATCAAAGGAAATAGGATGACATTCATAACCATCCGCTTTGGCTTGATACAAAACTGTGGAAGAGTCCAATCCTCCAGACAATAAAATTACAGCTTTCATTTTTCCATCGCCAAATCACTAAAAACGTGCTGAGTTGAATGTACTGTTACCTGAGTCAGACTTAATCCATACTGAGGGGGGAAGCAGCAAGTGCTTTTAAATCGGTACACAGATATAAAGTTCAGCACTATTTTTTCTATCTTCTAACCTTAACTAGGGTTATCTGTACAAATAAGTACGCAGTACCTATGAATATTTACCTCTTAGCTAAGGTCAACTCTTTATACTAGTACCTGAAAAAAGACAAACGGCTCAACAATATGTAAAATTTACCGCTAATTATGCAAAAATTGTTTAAGTATTTCAGCGGTAGCAATTCCCAATATATTTTTTTTCATACAAGTATCTCAGTATAAAGTTTAGGTTTTCTGTATTGTCAATCACAAAATTATCTTATTAGCAAATTATACTCAGTTAAAGATTAATCACAGTAATTAATTATCTAACTGTTTTCTCTGGAATTTTACTTACGTCTTACTTGATTTGTAAAGTTAATAAAAAGACACCTAATATTTTTTATGAAGAGCCAAAGACTGATCAATTTAGAACCGAAGATTCAAAAGAAAACTAAATTTCGGGAACTGATTACAAACTTTGAAATTCTTCATAAACGTAGCCTCTATGTTACCATCTGGATGGTTTTCGACGGAGCATAACTGGCTGTCAAGTATAAACGCCAACGGCCGTAGCGTCTCTAAATTTGGTGGTTGAGGAGATAACAATAGTGCAAAATAGCATGTCAGTGGCAGAACCAAATTCATTTACACAGCGCAATCAACCAAAACCGATTCGCATAGGCGTAATCGGGGTGGGTAACATGGGACAACATCACGCTCGCATACTGAGTTCAATGAAAGATGTTGAACTCGTCGGGGTATCAGATATCAATGTTGACCGAGGCTTGGAGACAGCCAGTAAATACAAAGTTCGTTTTTTTGAAGATTATTGTGACTTGCTACCCCATGTGGAAGCAGTTTGTGTCGCTGTACCTACCCGTTTGCATTATGCAGTCGGCATCAACTGTTTGTTGGCAGGGATTCATGTTTTGATTGAAAAGCCCATTGCTGCGAGCATTTCTGAAGCCGAATCACTAGTAAATGCTGCGGCAGAATCTCAGTGTATTCTGCAAGTAGGTCATATTGAGCGCTTCAATCCAGCTTTTAGGGAACTCAGCAAAGTCCTCAAAACAGAGGAAGTTCTGGCTTTAGAAGCCCATCGAATGAGTCCTTACTCAAATCGAGCCAATGATGTTTCGGTTGTGCTGGATTTAATGATCCATGACATTGACCTGCTATTGGAGCTAGCAGCTTCCCCAGTGGTGAAGTTGACAGCTAGTGGTACTCGCTCTTTAGACTCTGGTTATTTGGATTACGTGACCGCTACCTTGGGTTTTGCCAATGGCATTGTTGCTACTCTCACAGCTAGTAAAGTCACGCATCGCAAAATCCGCCGTATTGTCGCTCATTGCAAAAACTCATTTACAGAAGCCGATTTTCTTAAAAACGAAATTTTAATTCACCGCCAAACAAATAACAACTCTCTCAATGAGCCTCGACAAGTGCTTTACAGACAAGATGGTGTGATTGAAAAAGTCTACACCACGAATATTCAGCCTTTAAGTGCAGAATTAGAACATTTTGTTAACTGTGTACACGGTGGGAATCAACCTTCCGTTGGTGGTGAGCAAGCCCTCAAAGCATTAAGATTGGCAAGTTTAATTGAGCAAATGGCCTTGGAAGATCGGGTTTGGAATCCATTAGAGTGGGAATCTGAACCACAAGTGCAATCATTAACCCCAACAGTTTAAAAGACGGACTGGGGATGAGGGAGATCAGGAAAAAAGATGTTAATACAAACCCAATTGCATCTCCCTATTCCCCACTCCCGTACACTTCGGGAAGCTACGCTCACGGCAAGCCTACTCCCCACTTCAACAAGTGGGGATGATTAATTTTTACCAAGACTAAGCTAAATTTATAACGAGACGGGAGATGTAGCTCCTGTACTCAAAAAATTTCATGCTCGAATGGATTATTAATACTATTAACTCCTTGGGCTATTGGGGAATTGCTCTATTAATGTTCTTGGAAAATCTCTTTCCACCCATTCCTTCAGAATTAATCATGCCCCTGGCAGGATTCACAGCCAGAACAACACCAGACACACTTAATATCTTTGGCGTATTTTTTGCAGGACTTTTCGGTTCAATAATGGGGGCGGTTGTCTGGTACTATCCAGGTAAATTGTTGAGTGAACAGCGCTTAAGAACTTTGGCCGATAAGTACGGCAAGTGGCTGACAATATCCTATCAAGATATCACTAAGGCAAAACATTGGTTCAACTCTCAAGGTAGTAAAGCAGTATTTATTGGGCGTCTGGTGCCGGGAGTGCGAACTTTAATTTCCGTTCCTGCGGGGATCAGCAATATGCATTTGCTACCATTTTTATTTTATACATCTCTGGGTAGCACTGTTTGGGTAGGTTTGCTAACATACTCTGGATACCTATTGGGTAGTCAGTATGAACTTGTGGCAAAGTACCTTGCTCCTGTATCTAAAATCGTGCTGGCAATTCTACTTCTGGCACTTGTTGGCTGGTTACTCAAGCGTCAGCGAAAACGTACCAGAAGCTAAAAAACAGACGCTTTTAGTTTGAGGGTGGGGGTTACATCTGGTTAAAATTCGCCTACACTATGCCAAATAATGCTGAATTAACGTTAGCAAAGCTTACCGGAGGTTTCGCCTAATCTAAACATTTGGCGTATTTCTAGCTACACTTGACGGAACCTAGAATTTCTGGTATCTCCCTTGTTTGTAAGATAAGCATGATAAATTTTTACAGTTAAGTAAGGACTAGGAGCTTTCATGACAGACCAACCTTCCGCCGCTACTCCAATGAATGCCGCTGCCATACCTCTCAATAGGGTGTCAGCATCTACACCGATTAATACTCCCACCAATAAGCCCAGTATCGTTTCTAGCAAAACGATTCTCAGCGTTGATTTAGGTAGAACTTCCACTAAAACTTGTGTGAGCCGCGAACCAAATAATGTGGTGTTCGTACCTGCCAATGTCAAGAAAATGTCCATAGAACAAGTTCGGGGTGGAGTTTTTGAAGCCCGTGCTACTGACCCTCTCATGGATTTGTGGTTGGAATACCAAGGTAATGGGTTTGCTGTTGGTCAACTAGCCGCAGACTTTGGGGCAAATTTAGGAGTTGGCCAATCTAAGGTAGAAGATGCACTGATCAAAGTTTTGGCAAGTGCTGGCTACTTCAAACTCAAAGACGATATCTCGGTCGTACTAGGTCTTCCTTTCCTTTCTTTAGAGCAATTTGAAAAAGAAAAGGCGCAGTTGACTAGCCAAGTCAGTGGCCCTCACATGTTGAACTTCCGGGGCGAATCTGTATCCCTAAACATTAATAAAGTTTGGGTGATGCCAGAAGGCTATGGCAGCTTGCTATGGTCGGAAGCTCAACCGAAGACAGGCGCTAGAGTTCCCGATTTCACTAAAATATCTGTGGCAATTGTAGATATCGGACATCAAACCATTGATCTGTTGATGGTAGATAACTTCCGCTTTGCCCGAGGTGCTTCTAAGAGTGAAGACTTTGGCATGAACAAGTTCTATGAAATGGTGGCCGCCGAGATCGAGGGAGCTGATAGTCAATCTTTAGCGCTGATTTCTGCTGTCAACAAACCCAAAGGTGAACGCTTCTATCGTCCTAAAGGCGCTAGCAAGCCTGCCAACCTTGATGATTTCCTTCCCAACCTCATAGAGATGTTTTCTCGTGATATCTGTGGTCGCGTGCTAGCCTGGTTGCCAGAGCGGGTCACAGATGTGATTATTACTGGTGGTGGTGGTGAATTCTTCTGGGAAGACGTTCAACGTTTACTCAAAGAAGCACAAATTAATGCCCATTTATCCGCACCTTCCCGTCAGGCTAACGCCTTGGGGCAGTATATTTATGGAGAGGCGCAATTATCCGCCGTTCGAGCTGCTAGGGCTTAAAACTGATGTTCCAATGGTCAAAAAAGGTAGTTAAATCGGTCACGTTCAACCCAGAGGTTGCTGATGAAAGTTTGTTAGCAGTTGTAGAAAACCATTTAGAACAACTACCTGACAAAACTTTTAGCGACCTCTGTAAAGAAGCCCTATGGCAATCTTTATGTGTACCGGAAGCTGCAAAACCCAGTCCAAAAACAGCAGTAACAGATTCGGTTGAACAAAAAATCGATGAACTGCGACGTCAAGTGGCTGACCTAGAGGAACGTTTTTTTGCTAAGGAATCTCATCGTTTGGAGGCGATGGAACGCCATATTTTGCAACTGACGCAACAAATGGCGCATCTGGCAATTATGGTCACCGAGCGACCAGTTATTCAGCCTCCAACTCCATCGACACCAACATCAGAAGTAGCCAATCCTACTTATGATGTTCACCCTCCGGAAGAAGTTGATCCCGTCATTAGCCGCCTAAGCCAGTTTCTTGATGATTTCTAAGAAACGATTGGGTTTGTGAGCATTTATTGGCTTTTATTAGCGATCCTTAATAGTGCATACTATTAAGGATTATTAATATTTTAGAAAAAATTAATTAGGTGAATATGCTGTACTGACAGTATAGCAAAGTTACAAATTTTGGCAACTATTTACAGAATTAGCCCATTGCAACTATAGCTCAATATAGTGTATAGAAATGAAAACCATGAGGGTGATGAGGAAAAAGATTGTGGTAAAAGATCGACTTCTGCGCCCTGATCCCCGGACTCTTTTTTCATGCCTCATGTGATGAATGTCAGGAAATGTGAATATTTCTCTTCATGTATTAAAAAAAACTTATCCACAAAAAAAAGTTATATATATATACCTTACGTTAAGAAGTATTAAGAAATACTTATTAAAGAATATTGCAATCACTTGATTTAATTGTTAACGTGTGTATTGGCAGCGGTGTTGGTGAACGCTCTGAGATTTAGGAGAAAAAAACCTATGAGCTATATCCATTCAGCCAATTGTGTGAAGTGTTGATTGTCAATCTGGGAACCAAGGCCCAAATAAATGCCTTGAAGAGAGAATGCAGATTAGTCCAGAAATATTTCGTTGCCACAGGCTTATTTCTCTTGTGATTTCAATAACTATTGATTATTTGTCTTACCTTGTGCAGACAAGCAAGTAGCTTTGATTGTGTCTGTCGACAATGACTAAGAGTACGGTAAGGCTCAAATTTTGGAGATTAAAACCGATGAATATTCAAGGAAAAGTTGCTCTAATTACCGGGGCTTCCCGTGGTATTGGTAAAGCGATCGCACTGGCGCTAGCGCAGCAAGGGATCAAGCGGTTGATCTTGGTAGCACGCGATCGCCAAAAGTTAACTGAGGTAGCTAACCAAATCGAGGCAATGGGTGTGGAAACTACAATTTTGCCCATAGATTTAACGCAAACAGTCGAGGTCAATATCGCCGTTGCCCAATTATGGCGGACTTCTGGCCCGATTCATCTGCTGGTTAATTGTGCAGGTGTGGCATACCAAAACTCATTCTTGCAAACCAAACTGCCGAAAGTTCAAGAAGAACTCTCGGTAAATTTATTTGGCATGTATAACCTCACAAGTCTCATAGCCCGCCGGATGGTGAGCCAAAGGCAAGGGACAATCGTTAATGTGTCGAGTTTAATGGGGAAAGTCGCTGCACCCACAATGGCGACTTACTCAGCTACCAAGTTTGCCATCATCGGGTTTACCCAAGCCTTGCGGCGCGAACTCGCTGAACACAATATCCGGGTGATTGCATTATTGCCTACCCTGACAGATACAGACATGGCGCGGGACTTAAAATTATTTCGCTGGGTGATCCCCATGACACCAGAAACAGTCGCCCAAGTACTCGTGACTGGATTGCAAAAAGATGCACCAGAAATTTTAGTTGGCTGGCAAAGTCATTTAGCCGTGTGGTGTCAACGTTTGGCCCCTTGGTTACTAGAGATGATTTTGCATATCGCCACTCCGCCCAAGGTAAAACCAGCACAACCTGAAGAAAAACCCAGCTTATGGACGAGAATTTATCGTAACGATTTTTTCTGGTCAAGAAATATGCTTACTTTCGTTTCAGCCCGTAAATCCTGATTAATTTTTGCTGCGGTTAATCACTTTTACTTTTCAGATAAAAACGGTAATAGCCGATAAAATACAACAGATTGACCGCAATTAGCAGTCCTTGACCCCAGTTACTTTCCGTAATAGGCAACAGATAAATTGTTGCCCCAAGCACCAGTAAAATTTCTCCTAAAGCTGCAATAGCACCATAATGATTGGAGTCCCAATAAGAAACGGGACTAATAAAACGGTAATTACTCAAGGGAAAAAAGTGTCGATGAGCGTCGTTGTTATGGACTGGGAAATCTAACACAGAATGTAGCACCATACTGATTAAGCCAACTTCTATCAGATGCCAATTCCAGAAATGGGCAATCAACACCCCCAACAACGCTAACGGCAACGAATGAAATGTACTGACAATACCTTGCCAAAAAGGCTGATAATAAACTTCTGACCAAATCTGTGGTGATGACAGACGGTAAACAAACTTCATCAGCAAGTAGAACACAAAGATGGGAATATCAGGTAATACTGCACCAATAATAATTGCCGGACTTGCCTGATCTCGCAGTTGTTGATGAAAAATTACCAAATTAAGAATTGCATGACTTGGGGTATTCATGGGATCAGTGCAAGATTGATAAAAAACTTATTTCGGAGCAAACAGAAATGTTTTCATTGCCTACCACGCTTCCTTCTTTGCCCGAAATCATCGACGGCTTACCGAATATTTCTGGTTGGGAAACAGAGGTTCTCTCTGTAGTTAACCACGATGCACCAGTATTTTTACCCTCAACGAATATCCGGTTAGAAGATGTAAAAGCAGTATTTGCGATCGCCTTACACATGCACCAGCCCACTATACCCGCTGGACATGATGGTAAATTAATCAATAATCTGCAATATATGTTTGAACATCCCCAAGAAGGGGATAATCACAATGCCTCGCCTTTTGCCTATTGTTACAGCCGGATGGGAGACTTTATCCCGGAACTTGTCAATCAAGGCTGTAATCCCCGTATCATGCTGGATTACTCAGGTAATCTCTTGTGGGGACTCAGACAAATGGGACGCGATGATGTTTTAGATAATCTCAAGCGCATCACCTGTGATTCCACCTATCACCCTTATGTAGAGTGGCTAGGAACAATGTGGGGTCATGCAGTAATTCCTTCTACTCCCATATCAGATATCAAATTGCATATTTTGGCATGGCAACATCACTTTGCTGCTATTTTTGGTTGGGAAGCATTGGCAAGAGTCAAGGGATTTTCACCCCCAGAAATGCACCTGCCAAATCACCCTGATACTTTATTTGAATTTGTCAAAGCGCTGAAGGAATGTGGCTATCGTTGGTTACTTGTGCAAGAACATTCCGTAGAAACAATTAACGGTCAACCTCTTACTCATAAACATTTACCACACCGTCTCGTTGCTCGTAATTCCCAAGGCGAAACAATTAGTATTACCGCTTTAATTAAAACCCAAGGTTCAGATACTAAATTAGTTGCTCAAATGCAACCTTACTATGAAGCTAAAACCTTAGATAAACAACAAGTAGGTAATGTTTTAATTCCACCCATAGTTAGCCAAATTGGTGATGGCGAAAATGGTGGTGTGATGATGAATGAATTTCCCAGTGCCTTCAAACAAGCTTGGGGCGAAATGGTCAACCAAGGTGGAGGAAAATCTGGTGTTGTTGGCGTGGGTGGTACAGAATATTTAGAATTAATAGCAGCTGCTGGTTGTGATCCCGCAGACTATCCTACATGTCAGCCTGTCGGACAACATCAAATTTGGCAGCGGGTTTCACCAGAAAATTGCCAAACTGAAGCTGTAGAAACTGCTATTCAAGAATTAAAGCAAATAAACCCTAATTTCCACATGGATGGAGCTTCATGGACGAATCATATTAGTTGGGTGAAAGGGTATGAAAATGTGTTATCTCCAATGTATGAGTTCAGCAGTTTGTTTCATCAAAAAATTGATACATTATTGCCAACTAATTCATCTGAGTACCGCAACGTTCTTTTACATAACTTTTTGTTGCAAACTAGCTGTTTTCGTTACTGGGGACAAGGGGCTTGGACAGATTATGCACGTAAAATTTATCAAACAGGTAAAAACTTGCTGTCAACAACATTGAAATGCTAATAAAAACTTAAATTAGCGGATTTATAGCTATTTCCACTAAGTGAAATTGTGTTGTATTTAGCAATACAACAAAAACTTACAACTAACTCAACTACAGACAGACTGTATAGTCTCATATGTCTTCCTTCAGAACGGTTAAGCCTGAATCTGTAATCGTTAAATTGGCGTTATACGACAACACATAACAGATTGAAGTAAATCGTAATTTAACCAAGGAGACTATTAATATGGTTGAGAGCCAATGGACTCTGAATAATCAGGGTGAAAATATTAATCGCACAACTACAGATGAATCTTGTGTTGGCCCAGAAAGAACGAATATAGGGACTGGAATATCTAGCCCTGAAAATGTTAACCGTACAACTACAGAACAACCTCGTGCTGGTACAGAACAACGTCAATATGCCACCGAAACTCGTACAGAAAACGGTAGAGTCAATCCAGCTTTAAGTAGGGCGTTGATAGGTGGACTGATTGGTGCAACATTGGGGTCATTAGCTGGCGCTTTAGCTGGTAGAAGAATTGGTGAAGGATTTAACCGCACTATCAAAGGTGTTGGTGATGCATCCAAGACGATTGGTGAAGGGCTTGGCTATACAGCAAAAGGTTTAGGAGATGTGGCCAAGAGTGTAGCTGAAGGTGCTAGCTATGCTGTGGTTGGTGACACTTTCGACACAGCCCAAGGTGTAACTGAGGGAATTAAGCAAACCGCAGTCGGGACAATGAACGCAGTACAGAAGACAGCACAGGATGTTAATCAAGCTGTACAAAATAGTGCTGAAAAAACCAAGAATGCAGCTGAAAATACTAGACCATCTGAACAGGGGGGTTATCAACCTTATAACCAAACAGTTACAGAAAACCAGCAGACGAGAAATGAACAAATGAACATGGGCCAACCAGATAGTAGTGACCAATCAATTTACATTTCCAGCCCAGAACTAACAGAAGGATATGTAAGTGAATCGGCAACTTTTGTGGGCGAGAGAATATCAGAGGAGCCTTTTGAAGATAACTCTCTGGAAGAAGAAATTAATCGAATTGATAGTTAAAGGCAATAAGATTGGGTAATTCCAGATAATTCGTAATTGTTAATATAATTTATCTGCAATTACGAATTATTTAGTTTTGATGTACAAAACTGATGATTTTTTCTAATTAATCAGTAGTGAAATAAAGTATATGAAGAGGTAATAATCATGAATGGTAGCCAGCAGTTTTCAGATCAAGTTGAAGACAATCAAGATGTTCAGGCGAATAACGCTGGTATTGGTCGAGTAAATCAAGACTCCAATAATGAATTTAGTAAAGTGGTATGGGGAACATTCATTGGTGCAACTTTAGGCGCTGTGGCTGGGGCTTTAGCCATGAAAGATACAGCCCAAAGAGTTAACCAGAGTGTCAAAGCTGTGGGAAATGTCATTAAGAGTACGACGAATAATTTTAATCAAACTGTCAAAGGTGTAGGAGATGCAATAAAGACAGTAGCAGAAGGTGTTAATGATACCGTTAAAGATGTTAGTGGTGCGGTTAAGGGTACAGCCGTAGATGTTAACGATAGTGTTAAAGATACTGTGGTTAGTGTGAAGAAGACAGCCGTAGATGTTAACGATACTGTTCAAAATACAGTGGAAATCGTCAAGGGTGCAGACCAAGGTATTTCCGACACTATTACAGGTACAATTAATATAGCTAAAAGTGCAATGTCTGATGTCCAATCATCTACTAGCGAGACAGTTAGCAAACCTGATACACACACTGCTTATATTTTAGTTCCTGTAGATAAGCAAGATTGACTAAAAAAATATCCCCAACTTATGTTAAAAGTTGGGGATTGGAATAAATATTAAACTAAGGGTAATAATATTTCAAATTCAGTACCGACACCAAGCTGTGAACGGAAATTTAATTTACCACCATGTCTGGCTGTAATGATGCGGTAACTCATGGCTAAACTGGTTTCTTTCTCAGTTAATTTTTCGACAGAAAATGAATTTATAATTTGCTGTTGAAATTCTTGGGAAATACCCGGACCATTATCAGCAATACACACAGAAATCCAACGAGAATCTGGCGCATTTGGTGTAATTGCTGCTAGGGAAATTACCGCTGTATTAATTTTAATTTGGGGTTTATGAATAATTTTATGAGTATATTCTTGATTAAACTGTTGTCGTGCAGCTTCATTCAGCAAAGCATCTACAGCTTGGCTTAAAATATTCATCAATACTTGGTTTAATTGTCCCATAAAACAAGATACTGGAGGCAATTTACCATAATTTTTAATTATAGCAATTTCTCCTTTTAATCTGCTTTGAATTAGTAGAACAATATTATCTATACAGGCGTGTAAATCTACTGATTTGGGATGAACTTCATCAATGTGGCAGAAATTTTGTAGCCCAGTAACAAGTTTTTTTAATCTTTCTGCACCAGTGCGAATGCTAGTAAGTGCTTTGGATAAATCTGGTTCTAGAAAATCAAATTCTATTTCTTCTTTAATATTTTCGATTTCCTCCAGAGGACGAAGTGAATTTTGCTCGTAAGCAGCTATTAGTTTGAGTAAATCTTGACTGTATTGGGAAACGTAAGTTAAATTACCCCAAATAAAACCCACTGGGTCTAAAATTTCGTGTGCTACTCCATCTACCAAACGCCCTAAACGTGCCATTTTATCATTTTGAATCATTTGGGCTTGGCTGCGTTCATAGCGCACTTGAGTTGCTATTCCCTGAATTTGCCAAGCAGCAATATTTAAGTCGTGTACATCTAATAATTTGTAGCTATTAGCTGCTGTTTGCACTACGATTGGTTCTGCCAAAAGTTCAGGCGATCGCCTCAATGTATGTTGCATAGCTGCTAAAATTGGTGTGGTTTCGGGTAGCACCAAAATAGCTGTCCTGGCATAGCTATACAGTACACCTAAAGATTCTTGAGCAAATAACTCTTTTCCATAAGGGCGAATCGAAAATTCTAGTAGTCGTCGCCGCGAAATCATACCAGTAAACTCTTCCTGTTCTAACAAGATTGCGCCTGGAAGTAGTGGATATTTGTCCAAATAATGAGCAATTTCTGGAACCGTACAGCTAATCTCCACCTGAAAGTTGTACATTGCTAACTCTTGGATTGTTGACTCCAATCCTAGATCACGATCGCTACCAGCAGAAAACACTGGTGGTAATATTAGGGAACTAAATTCTTGTGGCACTGGATACCCTGATATTTACAAATACTGACAAGCAATAAGCTCATATTTTATCTCCTACTAGTTTCTGCTGAATTGAAAACAAGAGGGAAAACAAAATAAACAGCTTAATGTTTAATGACAATTAACTAACGGTAGCAGCAGTTGCTATTTAGATAACTGTGGCAAATATGCAATTTTGCGCTATTTTTAAATCATTTGCCAAATTTATGTGAAAATATTTATTCTCATTTACTTGATTTTTCCCCCTTGGACTTGCAGTTTGGAAATTTTTATAGTAGAAAATCAACACAAAGGTCATATATGATTTTGCCAAAGACCACCAAAGCCACAGTTGTTAGCCACTAATAGCGATCCCCAAATGTTTAAAGACTGTGAACCTTGTATGAAAATCTCTAGAAGATAACATCCTCACTAGCTAGTTAACAGCAAGTATAAACATTCAGTAATCAAACGTCATGCAGCTAGATACTTAAATTCCCCAAAACTAGGAACAATTTCGGAAATATTACAATCTTAGGGATAGTCATAGTCAGTAAATGTACATAATTAAAAACAATAATCGACAACTCGCCTCTGCCGACAAGAGTTACAACGTAACTAGAAACAAAAGACAGACTTTTGGTTTCCATCAGATTAAGTTACCCTTAGGTGCTTTTGATCCCCATTCCGATAGAATGACTAGGCATAACCTAAAAACTTCAAACCGCTTTTGACTGCGACACCCATGAATCAACTGAACAATGGTTTCACTATTTTTCTGAGTTTGCTAGTCGAGGCGATGCCTTTTTTGCTGTTTGGGGTCTTATTCTCCAGTGTGCTGCTGATTTTTATTGATGAGCGCCAATTAGTAGCAAAAATGCCCACAAATCCCCTACTGGGTGCTTTAGCAGGCAGTATGATTGGCTTTTTATTTCCGGTGTGTGAGTGCGGTAATGTCCCGGTAGCGCGACGGTTGCTGATGCAGGGAGTACCCACACCCGTGGCTATCGGTTTCTTGCTAGCAGCACCCACAATTAACCCGATTGTGATTTGGGCAACATGGATAGCCTTTAGAGACCAGCCAGAAATAGTAGTTCTACGCGTCGTATTTTCTCTAGTAATCGCCGTAATTATCGGTGTTGTTTTCAGTTTTCAAAAAGACGTCAATCCGATTGTGCAGCCAGCGATCGCCCGTTATCTCAAATTCAACCCCCCAGCCAAACCGGAAACTAAACGGCGTGGCCGACGATATGCAGCCCAACCAGAAGCAGCAGTCCCCAAGGGGTTAAAATCGGGAACTTATATTTTAGGAGGAAAGCCAGGATTACCCCTACGCTTAGATCCTAGTTCATTACAGGCAGATACCTTGACTGCCTCCCCTAGTAAATCTGTTGTCGATAAACTACGCCTGGTACTGGATAACGTGGTTCAGGAGTTGCGAGAATTAGGCGGAGTCATGATTTTAGGAAGTGCGATCGCCGCGGCTGTACAGGTATTTGCTCCTCGTGATTTAATCCTGAGTTTAGGTGCAGGACATGTAAGTTCAATTGTGGTCATGCTGATATTAGCGGCAGTTGTATCCGTCTGTTCCACCGTTGATTCATTCTTTGCCCTATCTTTTGCCTCAGCTTTTAGTAGTGGTTCTTTATTGGCCTTTCTAGTATTTGGCCCGATGGTTGACATCAAAAGCGTGGGATTGATGTTATCCGTGTTTAATCCCAAGACAATATTTTACTTATTTGCCTTAGCAGCGCAATTAACCTTTTTGTTGTCCCTGTTAATGAACGTGTATGTGCTTTGATTTTGGGAATAGTGACCGAAGAGGCAGGGGGCAGGGGAGAAAGATACTGAAATTCGCCTGCAAAAAGGGTTTCAAGCCCCTAAATTTGTTTATGCACAAAAGCAAAAATATTTATTATGCCTACGGCACGCTGCGCGAACCAGATGCATAGCACAAGAAATAATGCGTCCTTGTTTCCAGCCCCTAAATTTATTTATGGGTTTTCCCCCCTGCTCCTTTTCCCCCATACCCTTCGGGAAGCTACGCTAACGGCTGACGCTCACGGCGAAGCCTGCCCCCTGCCTCTTATTGAGTGGGGAACTCGGGGCCCCTTCTAGGGTAATGGGGAGAAATGTAAGGAGCATCCCAATAGCCAATGACCAATGACTAAATAAGCAATGACTTCAATTCCAAATCCCAAACGTAAAATTTTAAATTTATTATTCCCCTGGCTGGATGCGTTAGCAATTACAACTTGGGGCATTTTGATGCTGCAATACTGGCTAACTGGCAAGTTGTACTTGTTGATTCACCCCAATTTCTTTGGCTTGGTGATTGTCTGTGGTATTGCCTTGCTAATGATTGGCTTGTTGAAGATGCAAGAAGTGTGGCGACAACGCCGCCGTGCGATTACAGCCAACGTCCAGCATCTCAATTTATTTCCTCCAGGCTGGGGTAGTGCCTTATTATTGGCAGTGGCAATTTTAGGTTTAATGGTTACACCCAGAGTTTTTGCTAGCGACACTGCTCTACAACTAGGAGTGACCGATTTACTATCAAGTGGACGGGTTCAACCCCAATCCTTTCGGCCTTCCATTCGCCCAGAAGAGCGATCGCTTGTAGATTGGGCCCGTACACTCAACGTTTATCCAGAACCAGATTCATATACAGGTCAAAAAGCCAAAGTCCAGGGATTTGTCATTCACCCACCAGACATAGGAGAAGAATATATATTCTTAGCGCGATTTGTGCTTACTTGTTGTGCAGCAGATGCTTATCCTGTAGGATTACCCGTTAAACTAACAGAAAATCAAAAACGTTATCCTCCTGATACTTGGCTAGAAGTGGAAGGGGAAATGACCACAGAAACTTTAGCAGGTAAACGCAACCTGACCATTGCGGCTAATTCGATTAAAGAAATTCCTCAACCCCGGAATCCTTATAGTTATTAGTTAACAAGTAACTATTAACTAACAACAAATAACAGATACCTGATAACTGAAAAATGACTACATCCAAAGCATTTATCCAACCACTAGATCGCGTGGCGATCGCACTGATGCTGCTACTGAGTCTGCTGATTGGATTCATCATATTGCAAGGTGATGTAGTGGCAGCTCGTGTCCGAGAATTTAGCTGGCAAAATCAACAAATTGGCGCCGAAGATGTTTCCTTCACCCTCAACTTTAGTCGCCCAATGGATGTCAAAAGCGTTGAGGAGAACTTGAAAATTGAGCCACCCCTAGCAGGTAAAATTAGTTGGGCAGGACGGCGGATGGTTTATACACTGCTCACACCCGCACCCTATGGCACAAATTACGAAGTGCAATTGCAAAACGCCAGAGATCGATTTGCCGAAAAAGAAGGCAAAAATCGGATAATACAACCATTTACAGGTAACTTCCACACCCGCGATCGCGTCATTATGTACGTAGGTGCCGATGCCGAAAACCGTGGACAGTTAGTTCTCTACAACCTCACCGAAGAAAACAAAAAGGTCATCACCCCCAAAGACCTGATTGTCATGGACTTTAAACCATTTCCTAATGGTGAAAAAATTTTATTTTCGGCTCGTACTTCTAATAATCAAGATTTACTTTCGGCGCAGTTATATACAGTAACAACAGGTATTGCCGCCCAACCCCAAGCACCCGCCGAACCAGCAGGTAAAATTGACTTAGTTTTAGATAACAAAAACTATCAAAACCTCAAATTTGATTTATCGCCAGATGGGGAAACAATTGTAGTTCAGCGAGGGAATAGAAAAAATCCCGGCGATTTTGGCTTATGGTTTATGCCCACCACTAGCAACAATTCCCGAGAAAGACCCACCCCGCAACAGCTAAAAAGCCAACCAGGGGGAGACTTCATGATTACCCCTGATAGTAAAGCCGTAGCAGTAGCCCAAGGTCAAGGAGCTGCTATCCTCCCACTACAAAAGGATGCCGACGAACCTCTAGATTTTCTCCCGCAATTTGGATTAGTGCAGGCTTTCTCTAAAGATGGCTCCCAAGCCGCAATGGTAAAATTTAATACAGATTACACCAGAGATTTATTTTTGGTGACCAACCAAGGCGTTCAGAAACCCCTATTAAAAACCACAGGCTCAATTCTTAACTGTCAATTTGATCCTGCCTCACCCACACTGTATTGCTTACTGACACAGCTGATCCCCACAGAAGAATATGTAGAACAGCCTTATTTAGTAGCAATAGATGTCAACACTGGAGAACAAAAACCACTGCTGTTACTACCAATTGACCAGCGAAATGTGCAAATGAGTTTAGCACCAGATGGTTTGGGTTTGTTATTTGACCAAGTGGTACCACAAACAAATCCAGATATACCTTTGACTACAGACCAATTAAAAACCGAAGATGGGGAGGCGATCGCTACTAGTAGCTTATGGTTAATGCCTTTATTACCCATCACCGATGACACCTCCAGCGCCATCAAACCAGAAAAACTGCCATTAGTTGGTTTCCATCCCCGTTGGTTACCTTGACAACAGGAAGTGGAGAAAATACATTTTTCTGGTTAACTGAATTAAATATTAACTATCTGGAAAAGCCTAGTATTTGCTAAATTAGATACATCGCTATTCTTGCTTGAGAATGTGAATTTATCTCAGGAAGCTACTACCAAATAACTGTTTAACAAAGCCGAGCCAGATAAAAAACTTTCTCGGCATCTGTAGAAAAATCCGTACATTGGTAGCATTTGAACTATAACCCCCCATTATTCCTCAGGTTGACGGGGGATAAGCTCATAATGTTATAACGGCATCAGGCCTCAATCAAAAAAGAGGAGAACTAAGCTGATGATTGACTACCTCATGCTGGGAGAGAGTTTAACTTGGCTTATAGAATAAACCCTGATCTGACGCAATTGATAAGTATTACTAAACTTAGCACTGCTGAACATTCTAAGTGGGTGGGTCAAGAGTGATGAATGAACCTGACACCTCAAACAACCGGGCTGTAATGGAATCCTTAAATTCTGATAATTCGCTACAACCGGAGCAGCCTAGCTGTCCCTTTTACTCAGTTGTGCCTCCTGACAACATGGTAAACAATCAATTGCCACTTCTCCAGCCGGCAGCAGAGCAATCACCAGATACACAAAATTCTCATTTGCCAAAAGATACGACTCAGCAGGATTGGGTTGTGGAACCTAATAAAGAACAACAAATACTTATTGATACTGAATTTCAGAAATTACTGACATTAAACGAAGAATTGCGTGCTGCAAATAATGAATTGTATGAGCAGGTAGAACATCTCAAAGACAACCTAGCCGAATCGGAAAAAGCCTTGCAGTGGCAGAAACGGCGCTCTAGTGTTGCTGAATCTATGCTCAACCAACAAACCCAAGAACTGGCCGCAGCCCAAGCCCAAATTAAATCCCTCTTTCAAGAATTAGAAACGGCTGTACAAACTGTTCAACGCCAAGAAAACTTTATTGAAACTTATAAAACACAACTCCAAATTAGTCAACAGCGTCTTGCCCAATTAGAGCGAGAATGTGCGCTACTGCAAACTAACTATAACGAACAGTCTCAGCAGGCATTGCAATCAGAAAATACTTGTCGAGAACTCCGTAGTAGGTTAATGCGACAACAACGCCAGACCTTACAATTCAAAGCGGCTCTGGAAAAATGCCTAGAAACTCCCGCTCCCGGTGACTCTTCAGACGAAACAGCATCTAATTCCCAGGGAACAACCAACCACCAAACAAGATTTTCCAGAAAAGCGCGGTCTTTGTTTCCTAATGTGCAGCCCATTAGACCTTGGTCAGCAGAACCAGAATCCTTTATTGATAAAATTAATTATCCTGGGGGTCAATCTGCAAAACCACCTTCATCTACCAGTCATAATCCTCCTCCTACTAATCCATCATCACCGTGGAACTGGCCTGTTAAGGAAGATACACCCAATCCCCCACAATCGGCGACTGCTTCCGAAATTGATGATTTTTTCACAAAACCAGAAATTCCTTCATCTGCTGGTTCACCAAATCTAGATCAGCAAATTGATAGTCTCATTCAAATGTTTTTCACTCCCCCATCTGTACCTGCATCGCCACCACCAACTCCCGAAAATGCAGACAGCAATCAAACTGAAGATCCTGTATGGGAGACTTGGGCCACAACCCTAGAAGATGATGAGCCATCTCAAACATTAGCACCAGAAATAAATTCTGCTGCCGAAGAAGAAGACGAAACAACTTTAGCAGAAAGTAATTCACAAACTTCCTTGCATTCAGCGGTGAACGAGTCAAATTCTCATAGCTGGGATGACGACAGCTTAAGTAGTGACGCCATAGATATAACCCCAGAGAACTATTTGTCAGAAATTTCACAATTGTCTGAAGTGGAATTTTCGTCTACTGATTTGTCCCAACAATTAGCTAACGACTACGCCAACGATAATCAATCACCATCACCCGTAGTTTATCCTCAACGTCCACCCAAGGGGCGTAAGTCGTTGTCTTCGGTGGAACTACCAAATTTTCGACCGAATAATCAGTAGAGGCTAGAGGCTAGATAAAAATTTACCTAGTCCCTAGTCCCCAATTAATTGAGAATTCTCGCCTCAGATTTTTGCAGCACGGTGTCTGAGTTAATTTGTGCTAAGGGATTTTGCGATCGCGGCTTACCTGTGGTGATAGCGTAGCTAATAACTAATAATCTTAACCACAATGCTGGATAGCGGTTTTCTAACCAAGGTTTGCTCCGCAGTAGGAAGGGGGGAAACCATCTACTCAGTAAAGTACTGGCTAAGGAGTGAAAACCGAAATTGAAATAATTACCTAGCCATCTGACTAAATCCTTAAACCCAGCTAGTTCCCAAATCCATAACAGTAAAGCCGGATTTTTGCGCGCTGCTTTGAGGGCGAGGCGGTTAAAGGTAAACCAATCACATCTATCTTTAATAAAGTTATCTGCTACGTGTGGGGGTTCGTCTGCTAATAGCCCAAAGAAGGTATTGAGCATGGAATTAATCCTTTGGGGGGGTAAAAATTTCCCAGTGGGTACCATCATTCCTTTGGAAAATAGCCATGTCACAGAGACGTTGCTTTGGTAGGCGCGAATGCGATTTAAATTGCGGAAACTCAGCAAATTATGTTTGAGAGCAGTATCTAAAAGTATTGTCAACCGTTCTAAGTTACGCACCAGGGAACCAAAACCAGTAAAGACAAGGGGCGACTGAAGAGATGCAGCATCACCAATGGCAATTAATCTATCAAAGGCCACCGTGCGATCGCTACTTCCCACACTAAAATGCCCCGGAATATAACCAAATGTTGGCTTTTTCCAAATTAATTTATCTAGATCACAGCGGCGATACTCTGGCAAAATCGTGAAAAAATCCTCGTACATTTCCAGTAAAGAACCGGGATTTTTGGCATTGACTTCGTGGTAATGAAATAAATAAATTGTCAGTTCTTCACCTGCTGCGGGGAATAATTCCCAAATCAATTGTCGGCCCCGGGAAATATCGCCATGACTATAGAGAACATCTCCATATTGAGAATCCCAAACTCCTGGCTCAAATCCCCCCTCAACCACTGCGCCCACTGTGGGACACACACTGTCAAAGGCACGGCCACCATTTAATTGCCAAGCTATGGGGGAAGCTGTTCCCATTGCATCTACCAATAGTCGCCCACTAACTTGTTGCTCATTTTGACTAGGCAAATGCTTGACTTTAATCGCAACTTGTGATTTATCTATATCAGCACGGATAAATTCTGTTTCATCCCAAATTTCACCACCGGCATCTTTGAGCTTTTGCCCACACATTTGCAGCCATTTATCAGAGTCTAAAGCTATATTCAACACCGTGGGTGTGTGGAGAATAGGCGATCGCAGTTTAGGGGGATTATTGCCATCAAAAAATTTGTTGAATCCATCTTTGTACTCTCGGACAATGACAGTTTCCAACTCGGCGGATGTCACCAAACCCAAATTAACTAAGCTCTGTAGTTCATCACGAGAAATATTCCATTCTCGATTCATCCGTCCAAAGGGCAGACGTTCAATCAGCAGGACTTTATAGCCTCTTTGAGCCATGACTGCCGCATGAATTACCCCTAATGCACCGCCGATATAAATCAGGTCGTAGGTGGGGGATGATGGGGATGTTTTACTGTGAGAGAAAACCACCTGTCGGGGTTGTTGAGGATTACGCACACCTTCGCGCCATCTTTGTTCCCACCAATAAGCACGCTGGAGGTCATATTCCCCCTTGGGCATTTTTTGGAAGTATTTGACAGTTAGGGGGTAATAAGGCGCTAGTGCCTCAAAAATAGACTGTTGAGAATCAATAGCTGGAGGTTCAGGGTAGTTATGGGGAAATTGCTTTCTGATTTCAGTCCTCAAGTGTTGCAGGATTTGCCCTTCCGAGGGAAAAGGTTTTTCTGACCAACGAAACGCTTTTACGTAGGTCGTTCGCTGCACTGACCAGACAAATACAGAAAGTTCACTAGGTAATTTGTCGGAAATTGCTGTGTCAGTATTTGTAGTTTCAGTGGGTAATTTCAGGCGAAAGCCGTCTGGGGTGAGTAATTTTTCCCCAATTTTTGGTTCAAAATCTGTTTTTAGCCAACTTAGTACAGCCGCCGTATCTGGAGTTGGAACTTCTAAATAGAGTATTTCTTTCATCATGTTTTGCTGACAAATCCGATAAATTTATTCACTAAGACAGATTTTAGAAAGTCATAAAGTACGCTAGACTCCGCCCTAATTGGTTCAATAAAGATTGAGTAAAGAATTTTTAATAGTTTGTCAAAGTTTATTGTTCATTTTGAATTTTTTTAACACCACGACATGAATTATCCCATCCCAGACAGTCCCCAAGAAATTTTTGCCCTACAACAAAAGCCAGTTGATGAAGAAATAGTCGCCGCTGCGATCGCCGGAGTGATAAAACTAGTACGTTCACAAGGACAATCTTTAGAAGAATTAACTGCTCAAGTGCTAGCTGATGACCCTGTGTTAGACCAGCAACAACGGCGTTGGCTGAGTCAGTTGTTAACTCAATCTTGGGAAGAGTTTTCTTAGGGAACTGGGAAGAAGAAGCAGGGGAGCAGGGAGCAGGGAGCAGGGGGGAAAGACTTTCGGTGATTACCAATATCTTTGTTTTGTATCTTCCTCATCTTCCTTATCTCTTCCATTCCCCATCCTCCTCATCTATCTCGAACTCTCCACGGCTACCTCTGCTTGAGCATGTAATAACAAACCATATTCTAAGCCTTCTACCACTGCTTGATAAGAAGCTGCCAAGATGTTGGGGGAGACTCCTACAGTTGTCCAGCGTTGAGAACCATTTCCTGATTCCACTAGTACGCGGGTTTTGGCTGCTGTACCTGCATGTCCGTCGAGAATCCGCACTTTGTAATCTGTTAACTCAAATGTGGCAATTTGCGGGTAAAAGTTGACTAAAGCTTTGCGTAAGGCTGCATCTAAAGCGGCGACTGGGCCGTTTCCTTCTGCTGCTTCTAAAATATTTTTGCCACTCACCCCTACTTTCACGGTGGCTAAGGCATTATTTGTTTCTTTGCCTTCCACTAAATCACAATGTACTTGGAAGCCTTTAACTTCAAAAAACTGCTGACGACCACCTAAAGCCTCGTACATTAATAAAGCAAAACTGGCCTCTGCTGCCTCAAATTGATATCCTTCACTTTCTAATTCTTTGAGGCGGTGCAAAATCTGTCTGGCGGCTGGTGTCTGTTTATCTAGTTCTATACCGAAAGTACGAGCTTTTGCTAACACATTACTTAGTCCAGATTGTTCGGAAATGACAATGCGGCGACGGTTACCGACTTGTTCTGGTTGAATGTGTTCGTATGTCAGGGGATTCCGTTCTACGGCTGAGACGTGGATACCACCTTTATGAGCAAAAGCCGAACGTCCTACAAAGGGTGCATGTTCATCAGGGGCAAGATTTACCACCTCACTCACGAAACGACTAGCTTCTGTAAGTTGATTTAGCTGGTGTTCTGTGATACAACTGTAACCAAGTTTAAGTTGTAAATTGGGAACTAATGAACAAAGGTTAGCATTACCACAACGTTCACCATAGCCATTAATTGTCCCTTGTACCATTTTTGCCCCTGCCATGACCGCAGCTAAAGCATTAGCCACAGCGGTATCAGAATCATTATGTGTGTGAATACCAATTTGGGGTATTTGTTGTTGGCCATTAACTAATGACACATGACTAATGACGGATTCCACGACTTGACCAACTTCATGGGGTAAAGTACCACCATTTGTATCACAGAGGACTAGCCATTCAGCACCAGATGCCATCGCCGCGTCTAATGTTTGTAAAGCATAATCCGGATTGTGCTTGTAGCCATCAAACCAGTGTTCAGCATCGTAAATTACCCGCCGTCCTTGAGAACAAAAATACTCAACAGTATCACGGATCATTGCCAGGTTTTCTGCTAGAGTCGTCTTCAGACCTTCTTTAACATGTAAATCCCAAGATTTGCCAAAAACTGTCACCCAGCGAGTACCCGCAGTCAAAATAGCCTGTAGCATCGGCTCATCTGCGGCATGAGTGTTGGGGCGACGAGTTGAACAAAATGTCACAATTTCGGCTTGTTTAAGCGGATCTTCTTGCAGTTGCCAGAAGAACTGAACATCCTTAGGATTGGCACCAGGCCAACCACCTTCGATGAAGGGAATCCCTAGTTGGTCGAGTCTACGGGCAATGCGTAACTTATCTTCTATAGAAACTGATAGCCCCTCGCGCTGAGTGCCATCCCGTAGCGTGGTGTCATAAAGCCAAAGTTGAGGTGAAGGGTGTGTGGTCATAAGACTAAGACTTGTGAGACAACTTTGAAGGCAATGTGCCAATATACAACAAAAAGCCAGTTTGATAATGAAAATATGCCCAAAGTACTAGCTCAAGGGAAGACAATTGAGTGTGTTCGTGGAGCTAATTTACGGGTAATTTTGCAGCAAAATGGTATTGACCTCTACAATGGCGGTGCTAAGGTAATAAACTGTCGGGGAATTGGCAGTTGTGGTACCTGTGCAGTCAAGGTAGAAGGTGAGGTGTCATCTGCGAATTGGCGTGACAAAACACGACGCTCGCTTCCTCCTCATTCTCCTACAACAGACTTACGTTTAGCTTGTCAAACTGAGGTGCTAGGTGATGTAAAAGTGACAAAATTCGCAGAATTTTGGGGACAAGGTTCTCGAATCGTATGGACACCAGAAGGTTAGGTTAAAAAAAGGAGAAAAACAAGATGGGTAGATGGACGCCACTAATTCTCATGGCCGGAGGCATGGCAATTTTAATGGGTACACTCTTAGGCATTAATTTTCCTATGGGTCAACAACAAACTGCCAGCAATAATGCTCCCGGCGGTAGAACTTCCAGAGTCCTGCCGGCGAATATTAATGTTAATAGTTCTGCCCCTAGCAGGAGTACAAATGGCACAGCCACCCCAGGTAGAGGCGGCGTTGCTCAAGATAGTTTTTCTGCTCCTGATAACAGAAGCAGTGTGGCTCAAAGTAATGATTCGTTCTCAACCCCTGGAACGACAACAGGTACCAGAACTACCACCGCCCAAAGCACCACGACACCAAGCAGAACAGCAAATCAAAACAGAGAACCTATCCGGGCTTTATGGTAAACCGGGATAGTTTTAAGTTGCTAGTCGTTAGTTATGAGTTATGCGTTATTAGTTATGTACTAATGATAAATAGCTAATGATAAATGACTAATGACTAGTGACGTTTTAATTATTGGTGGCGGCGTTATTGGTTTAGCGATCGCCATTGAACTAAAATTGCGCGGGACAAATGTCACCGTGCTTTGCCGTGATTTTCAGGCTGCCGCTACCCACGCTGCTGCTGGGATGTTAGCACCAGATGCCGAAAACATTCCCGATGAAGCCATGCGTGTTTTGTGCAGGCGATCGCGTGCCTTATATCCAGATTGGACAAGCAAACTCGAAGATTTAACAGGTTTAAATACTGGTTATTGGCCTTGTGGGATATTAACACCGGTTTATCAAGAACAAGAAAGCAAGATAATTTCCGCGCCATCTGGCCATTCCCCGGCATATTGGTTAGATGAAGTCGCAATTCATCAATATCAGCCAGGATTAGCAAAAGAAGTAGTTGGTGGCTGGTGGTATCCCGAAGATGCACAAGTTGATAATCGCGCTTTAGCTGAGGTACTGCGGACAGCCGCCGAGTCTTTGGGGGTAGAACTTAAAGATGGGATTACAGTCGAAGGATTTTTACAACAACAGGGAGAAGTAGCTGGTGTCCAAACCAACATAGGGGTAATGCGTGCTGCCCACTATGTTTTAGCTACAGGTGCTTGGTCAAATGAGTTACTACCATTACCCGTACGTCCGCGTAAGGGACAAATGCTGCGTGTACGGGTACCAGAAGTTTCATCTGAGTTGCCTTTAAGGCGGGTTTTATTTGGGGAAAATATTTACATCGTACCGAGGCGCGATCGCTCGATCATCATTGGGGCAACTAGCGAGGATGTGGGCTTTACGCCCGACAATACCCCCGCAGGGATGCAAACTTTACTCCAACAAGCCATTAGTTTATATCCCCAATTACAAAATTATCCCATTCAAGAATTTTGGTGGGGATTTCGCCCAGCTACCCCCGATGAGTTACCCATTCTTGGACCTAGTCACTGTCAAAATTTAACCTTGGCTACCGGGCATTACCGCAATGGCATATTATTAGCACCTGTTACTGCCGCCTTAATTGCTGATAGCATCTGCGAACAAAAATTTGACCCGATTTTATCTCACTTCCAAGTTTCGCGCTTTCATACCCAGCCATCTACCCAAAACTCCATGCTGACTCACTCCGCCAACTTTGCCAACGGACACCGTTCTGCAATCTTGCCACTCATTGACGACTCACCGCTGACTATTGCTGGTAAAACCTTTCAATCCCGCTTAATGACGGGAACAGGCAAATATCGCAGTATTGCCGAAATGCAGCAAAGTATTCTTGCCAGTGGTTGCGAGATTGTCACCGTGGCAGTACGCAGGGTGCAAACAAAAGCAGCTGGACATGAAGGTTTAGCTGAAGCCTTAGATTGGACAAAAATTTGGATGTTACCCAATACGGCCGGCTGTGCAACGGCAGAAGAAGCGATTCGCATGGCTCGTTTGGGGCGAGAAATGGCAAAACTATTGGGACAAGAAGATAATAATTTTGTCAAATTAGAAGTAATACCTGACCCTAAATATTTACTTCCCGATCCTATTGGCACACTACAAGCTGCCGAACAGCTAGTAAAAGAAGGTTTTGCCGTATTGCCCTACATCAATGCCGACCCCATGTTAGCTAAACGATTAGAAGATGTCGGTTGTGCGACAGTCATGCCTTTAGCATCGCCAATTGGTTCCGGACAAGGGCTAAAAACAACAGCCAATATTCAAATCATCATTGAAAATGCTGGTATACCAGTGGTAGTAGATGCGGGAATTGGTTCACCATCAGAAGCAGCCCAAGCAATGGAATTAGGTGCAGATGCCTTATTAATTAATAGCGCGATCGCCCTGGCCCAAAATGCACCAGCAATGGCTCAGGCAATGAATTTGGCCGCAGTAGCTGGTCGTTTAGCATATCTAGCCGGTAGGATGCCCCTGAAAACTTATGCTAGCGCTAGTTCGCCACTAACTGGAACGATTACTAGTTAGGGAGTGGGGAGGGGACAAGGGGACAAGGGGACAAGGCAATAGGGAAAATGTTGGTCATAGCTAGAAGTTTTCCCCCCTGCTCTCTGCCCCTCTGCTTCTTCTCCCTACTCCCTAATCCCCAGCCCCTAATGTAACGATTTGTCTCTCAGTAAGCGAGCAGAATATAGGGTTTATGTAACATAAATTCAATTAAAGAAGATAGTGAAGGAATTAATTCATGCCCTATACAAACGAAGAAGGCGGACTTTTGAACAATTTTGCCAAGGAACCAAAAGTTTACCAAGCAGAACCTCCTACAAACGAGCAAAAGCGTAACTACATTTTCTTAGGGCTGGCTGGTGCAGGTTTAGTTGCTGGCTTAATTTTTGTTGCCTTCTCTGTTTCTCATGTCAGTTAGACATAAACTGTTTAATAAAATTTAATTTTTTAGCTAGAAAGGTTCCCTGATTAGTAGGAGCCTTGTTTTTTGTTTTTTGCTAGAATCATAAAAGAAAAATATCAAGTATAAATATATACTTAAACATTGTTCAAACCTCAAAGGATGGATTCATCCTTAGCAAATTAACTGTCATAATTAAGTTTTTCGTCTACCGGAATACATCTTGTAAAGTTTATGTGTAGTATGTTTTGGCTATTTAGCCGCCATGAGCGTGAATGATACTCCACACTCCAATAATTTTACTTGGAACAGACAAGTATATCACCGTCTGAAACTTTGCCTCAGTCTGGGCTTACGACGACAGTTGTTTTTGGCAGTAAGTGATGATTTACACTTGAGAAATCAAGTAGCTGCTCGTTTGCATTCTACTTTGGCTTATCCAGTTGGGCAGGTGCTATATCAGCCTGTCGATGGGTATGAAACTAGTACACCTGCTTATCCGCGATTGGTAACCTTAAGGTTAAATTTAAGTGATCCTAATCCCATAGAGCAAATAAATCAGTGGTTGGCTAACTATCCACCACCAATTGTTGGTGCATCTAAAGATACACCTGGACGACCTTTACCGATACCGTCATTTCAAATTGTCGGTGTGGAGCAACTCACTAAGCAAACGGTAGCAGTACAGCGTTTGTTTTTACACTATTTGCGTTTAAGTGATCAGAATTTTTCTAGTCAAGAATCTGGTCGGTTCCTAGATTCTAGTGTGTTGCTGTGGGTGTCACGGCCTTGGTTATCAGCTATTCAGCAGTCGGTACCACAGTTTTGGCGTTGGCGGACTGGTGTGTTTGTTTTTGCTGGAGAACCTACACCTACGACACAAAATCAAGGTTATCCAGAACGTGCTGCTAGTTCTAGAAGTTTGGATTTAGGAAATGAGCAATCTTTTGTGGATGAATCAGTTCTGGAAGCAGAAATGAGAAATGTCTCTGCAACAGACTTCAAATTTGGAGATGATTTTGACTTCACTGAGAAAACACCAGGTCATTCTTTAGAGAAACAGCAAGAAGTTGTGGCTGTGAATGAAGAATCATTGCAGGCTAGACCAAAGACAGAGAAATCAACTGGTAGTCAATCTAGTAGAAATAATAGCCCATCAATATCGTCGTTGTCTTATATTAGCAAGGAGCTAACTGAGCTAGTAATAGCAACGTTGAATACCAAGATTTCTCAAGATGAAGATAATTGGCAACCGCAGCAAGTTCTATTAGAGATTGAAGAATTACATGCACAAAAAGCTTCTAAAGAGGATTTGGCAGCAGCGTATCATCACTTAGGTAATTTATATCGCCTCCGGGTTGAACAAGGGCAGTCAACTTTAGAAAACTTGATGGTAGCAATTCTCGCTTATCAAGAGGCGATCGCCTACGATGAAGCATCACCCCAACTACCAGATATTTTAAATGACTTGGGGACACTTTATTGGATGTTGTCCCGCACACCGCACAATGCGGCAGATGGGCCAACTTACATCCAGCAGGGAATAGAATTTTATCAGTTGGCTTTGAATATCATCTCTGCCCAAGAACAATCAGAAACTTATGCACGGGTGCAAAATAATCTGGGGACAGCTTACGGTGATTTAGCTCGGTTTGCTAACCCATCGGAAAACTGGCAAAAGGCAGTATCAGCTTACAGTGAGGCGCTGCGCTATCGGACTGTGGAAATGGAACCCTTAAAGTATGCAGCTTGCCAGAATAATTTAGGTACTGCTTATTGGCATTTAGCCCAATACGAACAACCAGTAGAGCATTTGCAGCAGGCGATCGCAGCATACAGTCAAGCATTGGCGCACTACAACCCCGAACAGGAACCGCTCAAATATGGCATGATTCAAAACAATATCGGCACTGCCTACTGGAATTTAGCACAATATGAACAACCATCTGAACATCTGCAACTAGCTATTAATGTTTATTGTGAAGCTTTAAAATATCGTACACCCGCTCAGGTTCCTAGTGCTTGTGCTGCTACACAAAATAATCTTGGTACCGCCTACTGGCATTTAGCAAATTTATCCCAAACAACTAAAGAAGCACGACAAAAGTTATTGAAATTGTCTATTATCGCTTATGACGAAGCCATTGCACTGGCTCATTCATTGAGTGGGATACCTTTAAGTTTTGATTTATTTGCTACTCATAATAACTTGGGATTAGCCCATTTTCAATTAGTAACAGATAGTTCTTTTAGTGGCAATAAAGCTACTAGTTCACAACACCTAGAAGCAGCATTAAATAATCATTTACAAGCTTTAAACGGATTGAGCCAACAACCAGAGGCTTATCAAACAACTTTGACTTATGTGGTGAAAACAATTCGGGCTTTCCACAGCGAATTAGGCATTCAAGGACAAAATCTTGCTTTATCTAAAGTTCCTGGTCATTTGTTACCGGAAATTTTACCAAAGTTAGGGTAGGTTTCCCATTTGAATTGACTGCCGGATTTATCTGTGAACTTGAATATTGCATGAAATTGAAAAGCCGGATGGTAAAAGTTTCTATAAACGTATATTTTTATACTTTTAATTATTTATTAAAGCTATACAAGCTATCAAAAATTAAAGTGGATTACTTGAGAACAAGTGACTTTATACTCAGTTTCTGTTCTTACTGCTAAATTCATGAGACAATTAAGAATTATTCTTAATTAATTATTTGGTTGATTGCCAAGGCGATCGCTATGACTATCATCATTTACCAACAAGCTGACTGTAAGCAACCATGAGCATTCTATCTAGTATGCTTTTGTCGTTCTGGTAACTTCCAAAAAGTGCCTCAGCCCTGATCATATATTAGCTTGATAATGACATTAATTATTATTAAACCATGACAAAAATTCTTACAGATATAAATTGGCAAGAACTAAAGGCAGAAAGTGAGCAAAAGGGTATACTTTTCATTCAATCAAAGGGAGTTGAAACTATCCGCCAAGGGAAAATTCTCGATGTCTGTAATACCTATCACTGCTGGACAAAGTTACGCAATGGATTATCTATTTGGATACACGAAGAAGAGTTTATTGATGATCTTGTGTGGATGAGAGATAGTTTCGATGATTATCGCTTTGGGTTGAGCTTTTTTCTTTCAGGAAAAGTGAGAATTGAACGCCACGGTTTAACAGATAAAACTGACGAATCAGTAGGCAGATATTATTCTGAATGTAATTGCGATATCAAAGAAACTGAGTATTGGAAAGCCGGAGAGAAATTTTCACGCATTTATCTAGAAATCGAACCGCAGGAATTTTTCTCCAGTTTTGGCGATGAAGACTTAGAACAGATCCCAATTTCTCTGCGTCAAGCCTTAATGGGCGATAAATTACAGCCTTATTACCAGCAAGGGGAAATCACACAGGAAATGTGGGTTGTATTATCTCATATTCTCCAGTGTCCCTATCAAGGCTATCTGAAGCAGATGTATCTAGAAAGTAAGGCTGTAGAATTGATTACCCTTCATTGTCAGCAGTAGGCGTTGCGAGTCAGTAATATTGCATCCGTCAGTTCAAAAGTTGCGTCATGCGCTCTACCTAGATATCTGTACGCTGCTTGACGAAATTCTTCTAATAAGGCACGTTTCATATTGGCAGATGAGAGTTGGTCGTTCTTCTCTCAGGTTCTGCTAATAGGGGGTCTGTGTTCAAGCACACCCTCTATTTTTCTGGGTTTGTTGCCCGTTTAGTCTAAACTCCAACACCAAACAACCCTTGAGTGAACCCTATTATCAGCTGGGATTTGAGGTGGGGAACAGGGCATTTTATCAGCCTAGTATTGATTTTTCAGGGCCTTTAAATGCCGATAGAACTTTGCTTTATCGCTTCAACGCTAGCTATCAAAGCTCAGATAGTTTTCAAGATTTTGTCAATACAAATCTGACTACAATCGCACCAACAATCGCTTGGAAATTAGGTGATAGAACGGACTTGACTCTATATTGCGGGGGAGATTTTACCCGGCTGGAAGGCGATCGCTTCCTATGCTTACACTAATGCAGAAGTAACTGAAGATAACGATATTCCTGTAGGCAATCGATTGGTAAGTGTGCCAGAAAATCAAGCTAGTCTCTGGACAACCTATGAGTTTCAAAATAGCGATTTGAAGGGTTTGGGATTTGGTTTGGGGCTATTTTATGTGGGTACGCGATCGGGAGATTCAGCTAACTCCTTTGAAATACCCGATTACTTGCGTACTGATGCGGCAATTTACTACCGTAGAGATGGTTTTAAAGCTGGTATCAATATCCGTAATCTATTTGATACGGACTATATTAGAACCTCTGACGATGGCAGAACATTCTTACGAAGAGGTGCGCCTTTTACAATTATCGGCTCTATTAGCTGGGAATTTTAACTCTTTCCTGTAGATCATCAGTTAAGTAATTTGCGTGTACACAACACCAGTCTTTTAGACAACCCGCCGAATATTAGTTAAAGAAAAAATCCCTTGCAATGACAAAGAAAGCCATTAGTACAATTATGCGGTTGTTACTTGTTGTTAAAGCCGTTTGCCTTTTGCCTTTTGCTAAGTTTGTTTGGGTTGTCAAGACTGTCTTTTCTAGTTTGTATATCTTGTGGCAACCCCGACAGATTTCGAGTAATTATAAATTTTTACCATTCTTTCTGACAATAGTGTTGGTTTTAGCGATCGCTGCCTGTAACCACAACACACCGCAGCCAGAAAAAAGCCAAACAACGAAAAATTGTCGAATTGTACAACATGCAATGGGAGAAATTTGCGTTCCTAATCATCCAAAACGGATTGTAACTTTAAACCCTGCTGCCTTGGGCAATGCGATCGCGCTTGGCATTCAACCTACTGGAAGTGCTACTGAAGCAATTAATCAGTTGCCGCCTTATCTTCAAGACAAAATTGAGGGAATCAAGTTTTTAGGTACTTGGGGAGAGCCTAACTTAGAAAGTATTGCCTTACTTAAGCCTGATATTATTATTGGCTGGAAACATAATGAACAGTCAACCTATTCTCAACTGTCTTATATTGCACCGACAACTTTATACGATTGGGTAGTTAATATCAACCATCCAGATAATTGGAAAGAGTATTTTAATTTTATAGCGAAAGTGCTAGGCAGAGAAGATATTGGCCAGCAACTTTGGCAAAATTACTATCAGCGCATTGAACAACTAAAAAGCGCAATAGGCAATCGCTATAAGAATAAAACAATTTCTGTCATCGTATTTAATGCTGGTACGATTTACAGTGTGGGAGAAAATTCATTTATTGGTTCTATATTGAGTGATGTTGGATTAAATCGTCCAGAATCACAAAAAGTTCCCTCAGATGGGTCTTTTAGTCTCTCTGAAGAAACTTTAGAAATGGCTGATGGCGATGTGATGTTTATTGCAGACCATGATGGTAAACACAACTTAAGTATTCTCAAGAAAAAACCGCTGTGGAAAAAGCTGAAAGCATTTCAACAAAATCATATTTATTTTGTTGAATCTACTAACTGGGAATCATCAAGAAATCTACTAGCTGCCGATACTGTCATTGATGACTTATTTAAATATCTAGTGAATAACCTCTAAAATCACATCTAAACACACCTGATTAGTTCGTAATCATGCCAACTTTTATCTGAGAAACAATCAGAAAATAAACCTTGTCACACTACAATTTACTTGATCAAATCAACACTTTATGCACCGAAAAATTACCAGATGAAGAAATTGAAATTCAACCAGTAGGCTGCTTATGGGCGTGCAGTCATGGCTGTGTTATTTCCGTCGCTATTCCAGACAAACCCACTTACCTGTTCGTCAATCTCACCCTTGGAGAAAGTGCCGCTGCGTTACTAGTAGTCTGTCAAAAATTAATTGACGGATAAAGGCGCTTCAGTTTAATCCGGG
>NZ_CAWUDM010000052.1:0-42296 GCF_963920855.1 Nostoc sp. CCY0012
TTTTCTCAAATTGTTGCCACATCTCATCTTCAACTGCCTTGTCACCCGTTAAGCCTGATGGCAGACTGTTTATTGTCACAGATTTAGTGAATATTCAAGAGTATGAGTCTAAATTAGAACATTGGTGGCAAGGTGGAGCCGCCCATAAATTAGTGTTGGGAACTGCCGATCGCAATGATATTCTGTTCTCAGTTCCTCACTGTCATACAGCTTTTAATCAGACTTGGGATGAATACAACACTGAGTTAGACCAATGGCTACAAAATTTCCATACCACTGGTTTAAGGACTGTCAACTTTGGTTATATTCTCATTTGTCGGGTGGATAATATCGGCTCATATTACAGCCGCACGATCCACAATCCCCATCAGCCAATTCACCAGCAAGTACAAGAATATTTCCAGCAACGGCAGTTATTAGAAGCAACGCCAATCCAAGATTACTTTTTGGTAATGTCTCCAGATTTGCGATTTAGATTAGAGACGAGTCCCCGAACCGGAGAACGCCAAATTGAGTTATTTGCTCCCAATAATCCTTATTTCACCACTTATCCCATCAGCGAACAAATGTATCGCTTGTTGCAAGATGTCAATCAATGCCAACCTACGTGGGCATCTTACGTCACCGCAACTAACCAAGAATGGCTGCGGGAATTAATTTATAAGGGCATCCTTTATCTAACTGTGGAAGCACCCAATGTCAACCGAAATCGCCGATTAAATGACCCAGCTCCCATTCACGGGTTAACTATTGAAGAATTGCAAACTAAAACAACTCCTACCTGCGTTTCTTCGTATTTAAGGTAGATAGGTGGTAGTAAATAGAAAAAAATCATATCCCCGACATATTCAACAAATCGGGGATTTTTTTGTGGTTGTTTTTTCCTTAGATTTCAATCTTCATAAGGTTGTGGGTCAAGAATTTCTATTTCTCTAGGTGATACTTGCCTAACTCCACCAGTTGGAGATAAATCTTCTCCATTGAGAATTTCCACAATTATTTTAGAACCCTTACTTCCCAATTGATATCCACTAAAAACTGCCAATTCACCTGTATTTTTTATTCTTAAAATTAACTTGTAAATTTGCCCTGAAGGGTTAACAGTTTTATACTCTTCTCCTAACATCTGTTTCTCCTGATTCAAAAGATTTTTCAGCAATATTGCAGCCTGTTCGTTACCTGGGGGTAAAAATTTTGGTAACCAATATAACGCCCTAGCTACTTGCTGAGGCTGTTCTAATAATTTGTTAGATAGAATGGCTATAACGCGCCGGAAACCAATACGTGGAAGTAAATACTTTAGCCAAAGTTCTATTTCACTGGCATTTGCTTTATCTAATCCTTGGTCTAAAAGCAGTTCAAGATATTTTTTGTTTTTCAGAACAGCATTAGCTAACTTTAAACCAATGAGAGAATCTCGATCTAAAAGGGCGTTTATTTCCTCGAACTGCTCTGACTCTGCTAAACTCCTGAGCCTCCGTTGTAAAGCCTTATAATCGGCAATTTTTGTATCAGGAATAAATCGGTTAGTCATATTATCTTTCCTATTCATATCTTATGACATTTCTTCTTCCGACTTAAGTGCATCCTGATGTCATCTTGCAGTGGCTATTCTGTATTAATCATTATCAGGGAGTAAAATTACACTGATTAGGCTTTTGAATTGACCTGGCTCAAAAAGTTCTTCGGGTAAACCTGCGTTGCTCATCAAGTCAGGGGTAGGTCGATAATGTCCAGATTCATTAGTCCACTTGCGGAGAATACCTCTTTTAGTGCGTCCCGAAAAGTAAAGCCGACCAGCGTAGTCTACATCTTTTCCCATTGCTAAATCTACATGACCAACTGGTCTGCCTCCTACTCTAGCACTGGCTCTACAAATGAATACTTTTCCCTCTAGGGTGACAAAATTATATACTCCTGATGCGGTGCGTTCTTCACGTTTGTATCTCACCTCTCGCCATTTTCCTTCTCGGAAGACAAGCTGCGATCTTTGGATGATTCTTGGCAAGTCCTCCGGAAAAAGATTAGCGAACTTCCTCAGTCCCAAAGCTCCTCACAGTTTGCTACCCTCCACATCATGATATTAATTTGTGCATTTCTGAGACAAAGTTCTTAAACAAAAATTAGATTAATGCCAATGTGGACAAAACGGTTGTCACTAATTTACAACAGGTGGGAACCTGCTTGACCGTAATATGAAACGTCTTTTATTAATTACAGAACGGTTTGCACCAGATTTGGGAGGTTTAGCTACTAGTGCGACACGTCTTGTAACGACACTCTGCCAATTGGGGATAGAAGTTGATGTTGTTACCTGGAGCCGTTATTTACAGCCGGGTGAAGTGTTACCACCGGAAACTCTAGATACTAAATCTCGAATCTATCGTATAGGCTTATACCGTCATTGGGATATGACAATGCCTCATACACTAAATTTTCTCGATTGGTTGCACCAAACTCATCACTATAATGCTGTGTGGGGACATTATCTTTTTCCTTGTGGCTTTCTCGCTACTTGGTTTGCTGCACTCCAAGGAATACCGAGTACAGTCAGCGCCCGTGGTAATGATATTGACAAAGAAATGTTTCCTCCAGGAGATTTTGCTCGTCTACAATGGACGTTACAAAATGCCAGTGTCATTACTGCTGTCAGCGCTGATATGTCTCGCAAAATTCAGTTACTTAGTGGGCGAAATGATGTGTTGGTGTTGAAAAATGCAGTGGATACAGATATATTCTGTTTGCCGAACTTTCAATCACCAGGAGAAATCACTAGGGAAACGTTAGGAATTGCGCCTGATGAAGTTGTCATGGGATTTTGTGGCGAATTACGAGAAAAGAAGGGACAGCAGTTTCTTTTAAATGCTTTGACAACAGTTCGCAGTCAGCGCCCGGCTTGTTTATTAATTATCGGTGAGGTACGGGCTTCTCAGGAATCGGTGTTGCAAATTTATCAAACTCAACAGCCAGAACACGCCCAAAGAATCATGATTACGGGACATTTAGGAAATTCGCGGTTAGTTGCTGAACATTTACGACTTTGTGATATTTATCTCCAGCCTTCACTGTGGGAAGGAATGCCAAATGCACTGTTAGAGGCCATGGCTTGTGGTTGTTGCTGTATTGCTAGTGATGCGGGGGGGATTCCAGAAGTGATTTTACATGGTGAAAATGGTTTTTTGTTGCCTCGTTCTCAGTTGCATAGATTGGGTGAAGCGGTGTTGGAATGTCTGACAATGCCAATAGCGCAAAAAAATATGCTGATTCAGGCAGCAGGCGATCGCATTCTCAATGAATATTCTATCGCCCAGGAGCAACAACGACTTCAAACTGTGATTGATCGTTTAATCCCCAATTCTCCATAAGCAGCGGTTAAAGCTTCACCAGCACGTTGCCAAGTGTAATATTGCTCAATGCGCTGACGGGCGTTGGTTGCTAGTTGGGTGGCTAATTCTTTCTGGTTTTGCAATTGCAACACCGCATCTTTAATGGCTTTGGCTGAACCAGGCTTGACTAACAAAAAATGTACTTTGTCTTCTCCAAGTTCCCGTACCACTGGTAAATCACTAGCAATTACAGGAACTCCCGTCGCCATACCTTCTAAAATTTTTAGGGGACAGCAACCTTGGACTAAGTTGCGATCGCTAGGCATTAATGGTGCCAAAATCATATCAGCAGCATGGATATGTTCTATTAACTGTGTTTGTGATGTGGGTTCTAAAATAGTTAGTTTATCTGTAACTCCCAACTTTAATGCCAGTTGCTTTAACTTTTTGATTTGATAATCTCTGGCTTGTCCTATTACTGTTAAATAGGCAGGAAAATCTTTATTTACTAGTTCTAAGGCTTCAATTGCTAAGTTGACACCTTGCCACGGTGAAAGTGTGCCAAAATATATCATTTGTAAGGCATTTGGTGCGTCATTCTTCAGTGTAGGTAATGTGTTTGAGTGTTTATAAATAAATACATTTAAATCTACACCATTGGGAATTACTTTAATTTTCTGGGCTGGTATACCCCGACTTTGTAAATATGCCGCTGTCACACTACTTGGTGTCACAATTAAGTCGGCTGCTGTTAAACAAATTTGTTCTTGGGTATGTAATTTGTGAAGTAACACTGGATCATCCGTAACCCCAGGATAGCGATATTTTAGTTCAATTGAGGGTAAACCATTGACTTCAAATATCAGGCGATCGCAATATTGCTGTTTATTACTGGCGATGATCAAACCTTCGTAAATTGAACGAATATGAACTACAGCAAATCTCTGATCTTGCAACCATACCCTTAATGAATTTTGAAAATACAAAACTCTGGCAATCAAGTTTTTACCTAAAGCTGGCAACATTGTTTGCCTTATATGTGGATACATTTCGTTGACATCTATCCTAGCCGCTGTAGGTGAAACTGTCACCAACTGAAGATGATCAAAATCTCCAGCTAAGGCCATAGAGAACGCCATAATATGAATCGCTGCCCCTTTGGGAGCGGGAACAATATCAAAACAAATATAAGCTATCTGCGGTTTATTCATAAAACTTTATATACTTCGTTGACACTTAGTTTTCCCTTTGTTATACTGGCGGCTATTTATACGAGTTTTATCCAAAGTCTTTTGACAAAAATCAATTGTAAAATACTTTGAATAAAGTTAACAAAAATCTATAAAATTGCACAACAAAACAAGATGTCTGGGATTAATTTAAATTAACGGGGTTTGCATAATATGCCCATTGAATTACAGCAATTTCGTAAAAATTTAACATATGAGGTCAAGGCACCTTTAACTATTATCACAACTGATTTAAATGATTTAGACGCACTTTCTCAGTTAGCAGAAATCAGGAAAAATAAACACGGTAAAAAAGCTATTTACTATTTTGTAGGAGCAGCCGTATTAGGTGTACTGAGTTTGATTGTATCTAGTCTCAGTATACTATCGTTGTTACTAAAATTGGGCTGTATAGGTTTGGGTATCGCCTGGGTTTATTCCTTAGCAATGATGTCTAAGTTTAGTAGACTCAATATTCTTAATTATCGCTATAAAGTCACTAAGCAAATTTTAGATATGCTAGTTCGAGATTTAGATGAAATATCTGACGTTTATCTAAAGTTATCTTTTCAAAACGATGAAATCAACGAAAATAAAATAAATACAATACCACATCCCTATCGATCAGGATGGAAAATAGATATTTATCAAAATCAGTGGTTAAATATTCAAGGAATATTTTTAGATAAAACTCGCTTTAAATTAACTACTATGGGGCTAACCAAAAAACAATATGGCTGGAAACGTGGTAGGAGTGGCAAGAGTAAGTATAAATCAAAAGTTAAATCAGTAGGCTTAGATATCAATTTAAGTTTAACTTATCCTCAACGTCGTTATGGAGCAGTAAAAATTTTAAAAAATGAAATTAGAGATGCCATCAAGCTACCTCAAGTAGCTGTTATCAGAAATTTAAAAATTACAGATAAAGCTATGCATCTTATTGTGAGAATCTCGCCCAATCAATCAGAAATTCAAGAAGAGATATATCAAACAATTGTAGCTATGTTTTTGAGTTTATATCAAATCCTCAATTTAGGAAAGATGCTTTCTAAGGATAAAGTATGAAAATTATTTTTCTGATTTCGGCTTTTTTAATAACCTTAATTTTAGGGTGTAATAAACAGACAGTAAATGAGTTACCACAAAAAAATATTTCAGAAACCACACCTACGGCAATTGCGGTTACTAACTCTACAGAAAAAATTAAATTTAAGACTGAGTTTGGAGCAGATTTATTTTCCTTAAAGCAGCAAGCAAATGGAGCTAAATTAGTAGATGGTAATGATCAAGAATTAGCCAAAATGCGAGAAGAAGAACCAGGAAAACTTAAAATTAAAAATGCTTCAGATAAAGTTTTAGGTTACGTAATTAGAGAAAAAGGCCTGTGGACACTAAAAAACCCAGAACAAACTCAATCGTTGTATATCCTCAAGCGACAGAATGATCAAAACTATACTTTAGAAGATACTGCTAAAAAAGAAATTTATCAGATAAAAACGCAAAAGGATAGGTGGGAAATTAATACAACACAGCAAAATTTAGTGTATCAAATCAGGATTAGAGATGGTAAAACTTCTTTAAGGAATGCATCTGCAAACACAGTATTTTCTACAAAATCGGAAATAGCACCCATTGCATTTGCTTGTTTTGGATTAGACATTCTCACGCGTGAACAACAAGCGGCTTTAGCTTATGCTGTAAATTTAACAGGGGGGCAATAAAACTTGCAAATTCAACTTACTTGGATAGATCCAAATACCGCAGAACGCCGAGAACCATTATTAGAAACACCAGTGGTGATTGGGCGCAGTTTTCAGCAAATGCCACAGGAAATTAATGGTAAACGAGTTTCTAGGGTGGTAATTAATGATGATTTAGTTGCAGATTATCATGCTTTGATTGATTGGCATAATCAAGAATTAATGATTATTGCTCAAAATACAAATCTGGGCATAAAAGTTAATGGTTTATTCGTAAATGATGGTAAATTGAAAAATGGCGATCGCCTGCAAATTGGTAACTGTGAAATAGAAGTCAAGTTAGCCTCCTCAGCAGGATCAAATGTCTGCGATCGCCTGGTAGGATTTCTATTTAAACGACGCTGCGATCGCACTGATAATATTGGCTGTCCTCACTGTGATGAGTCCTACGAAGAAGACTATGCCTTTTACGGTAACTATGGCAATTATGGCTCTGGTGACTGGGGTCATAGCTATTACGAGAATAAAGCTTATTATGTCTATGATCCCTATACAGGTAATGTCAATTTTACAGAAGCAGATGCTGTAAGTTTAGAACATGAAAGTGATACAGATTTTGAATATGATATGGGAGCTAGTTGAACAGTTATTATAGATTATTTGTATTTTGCAAAAAACTTGGTTAATTTATGCTTTAGGTGGTGGATGGGGGCATTTAAATCGGGCGTTATCTCTAGGAAGAATTGCTGCACACCACAGAAAAGTTAGGATTATTACCAATAGTCCTTATACACATTACATGAATCATGAAGGGTGTGTAATACATTGGATTTCCAACAATATCAGTTTTTCGGCAACCTGTTTACAAGTCCGAGAAATTTTACTGAATACTCGCTACGATGGCTTAATTATTGATACCTTTCCCAGAGGCTTGGGGGGTGAATTGGCAGATATATTACCGCAGTTGTATCCTATCCCCCGGATTTTAATTCATCGGGATATTAACCCAAAATATATTACTGCCAAGGGTTTAGAGTCTTTTGTCAAGAAAAATTTTGATGCTGTGATTGTACCAGGAGAAGGTACAGATTTAGGGTTGTGTGACTTACCTGGTGTTCACCACACAGCACCTTGGTTGATTCGTAATGCTGAGGAATTACCAGAGAGAAATGTCACGCGATCGCATATCCTCAGAGTAGATAAGTCCGTAAAAACTATCCTTGTGTGTGCAGCCGGGCAAGCATCCGAGTTAAGTATTTTTACACAAATAGCCCTGGAACTACATCAAAGATTTCCCGAATGCGCCGTGAGAATTTTAGCACCTGATTGTCCGGTAGATGTTCCACAAGCTTTGTGGGTGTCTCACCATCCAGGTATTGAATGCCTAGCCGCAGCCGACGTAGTTATAGGTGGGGCTGGATACAACACAGTTTACGAATGTGCCGCTGTGGGTGTACCTTTAGTAGCATTAGCTTTTCATCGACTGTACGATCGCCAAAAAAAACGAGCCAGCAAGGGTTATTGGGTCAAGAATATTCAAGAAGCTGTTGCCACTGTGAGCATACTTCTAGATCAAGTAGCAACACAAAAAACTTCCGTTGTCTCAACTTATATTAACGGTGCTGTGCAAGCAATGCATCAGATTATGAGTTATAAGTTGTAAGTTATGAATTTTATCTTCTAATTACTAAATTTTTACCTGTATTGAATCGTGAATCTACGCCATCTGATTCCCATTTTTGATAATTCCGTCGCTACTTGGGCCTTAGAAGCGCGATTACTGCGCTGGTTAACATTGATTTGGCTGTCTGTAGGACTAATCATGCTATTTTCAGCATCTTATGCCGTTGCCGATGCGCGTCAAGGAGATGGACTATATTACTTTAAGCGTCAAGTCGTTTGGGCTTTAGTGGCCTTAATTGGATTCAACATAATTGTGAATCAACCCCTCAGGAAAATTCTGGGGATGTCCCATTGGTTTTTAGCAGTATTTTTGGCGTTAATTTTTGCCACCTTGATTCCCGGAGTAGGGAGAAAGGCTTTTGATGCCGCACGTTGGATAGCCATTGGGCCCATTCCCCTCCAACCTTCAGAATTAATTAAACCCTTTTTGGTGCTGCAAAGCGCCCGACTGTTTGGACAGTGGGAACGTTTGACTTGGCTAGTGCGTTTAATTTGGTTAGGTATTTTTGGTTTAGTACTTTTGGGAATCCTCGCCCAGCCTAACTTAAGTACAGCTGCACTCTGTGGGATGACTATGTGGTTAATTGCTTTAGCGGCTGGCTTACCTTACAAGTATTTAGGAGGAACAGCAATTGGTGGTATACTCCTAGCCGTACTCAGTATTAGTATCAAAGAGTATCAGCGAAAGCGGGTGATGTCGTTCCTCAATCCTTGGGCTGATCCTACAGGTGATGGTTACCAATTAGTACAAAGTTTGTTAGCTGTAGGTTCTGGTGGCCCTTGGGGGGCTGGATTTGGACTTTCCCAACAAAAGCTGTTTTATTTGCCAATTCAGGACACTGATTTTATCTTTGCAGTGTTTGCCGAAGAATTTGGCTTTGTTGGCAGTATCGTACTTTTGATACTTTTAACTTTATTTGCCGCTTTAGGACTAATTGTGGCATTAAAGGCGAAAAACCCAGTAAATCGCCTCATAGCCAGTGGTGTAATCATTGTGATTATTGGGCAATCATTGCTACATATTGCTGTGGCGACAGGTGCCTTACCAACTACAGGCTTACCGCTACCCATGTTTAGCTATGGCGGTAATTCTATTATTTCCAGCTTAGTTTCTATTGGATTACTAATTCGGGTAGCGCGTGAGAGTAGTGAAGCTGAAGTAGTACCGTTGCGACAAAACAAATCTGAGAATGGACGTCAGCGCCGGACGTTAGCGAAACAGAAAATCTTAAAACGCTAGACTCGGAAACTGTTGTCTTAAATTCGCAGCCCCATAATAATCAAGTCCCGTTCTGTACCATCAAGTTCTGCAACTTGTGGCAAATATCCCCATTGTTGAAACCCGAAGGATTCAAATAACCGTAAACTAGGTTGATTATGGGCAAAAATAAAGCCCAAAAGCGTTTTTAAACCCAAATTAGGACTTTCTTGGATGGCTTTGGCTAACAGTTGTCCTCCTAATCCACATCGATGAACAGCAGGGGCAATATAAATACTAATTTCGGCGGTGGAATTATAAGCTGGCCGCCCATAAAAAGATTGAAAACTCAGCCACCCTACAACTATACCTTCTACTTCTACCACCCACAACGGTCGATGTGAAGGCGATCGCCCTTGAAACCAAGCAAAGCGACTTTGCACAGACACTGGTTCTAAATCAGCGGTTGCTGTGCGGTGGGGAATTGCCGCATTATAAATTGCTACGATTGCAGGTAAGTCAGTTTCAGTCGCATGGCGGATAGTCATCGCTGCCGTTTCAGAGAAAGTTTTGCACAAATATTTCAGAATAATACAGTTTTTGGCGAAAAAAATAGCAGAGAACCAGGAATTATGTCTGCAACACCTAACCTGATTTTGCTGAATGATTATTCTCTAGAAGAAGTAATTGGCTATACAGTAGTTGAACTAAATTTGGGTAAAGATAAACAGGCGATCGCTAAACCTTTTCACCCTTTGAACTAGCCGAGAAAATTAGTCAAGCACTACAATGGGGTGCCTGAGGTAGCTGCTAAGAAGTATTTTCGTTAAAACTCTTAAAATAGTCACAATTATGACAACTACTCTGATCACAGGCGCATCAGCAGGAATTGGTGCTGCTTTTGCCCAAGAATTAGCCTCTCGTCATCACAATTTAGTTTTAGTAGCTCGTTCAGCAGATAAACTAGAACACCTCAAGTCTACGCTGCAAGAAAAATACAAAATTCAAGTGGACTACATAGTCCAAGACTTAACAGCACCACAAGCGGCACAAGTAGTATACGATGCCGTCAGCAACAAAAAAATCACCATTGACCTGTTAATTAATAATGCTGGTTTTGGTGATTATGGCGATTTTGCTGAACAAGACGACGAACGGCAAGTTAAAATGATACAACTAAATATTTTGGCATTAGTTGATATCACGCAAAAATTTCTGCCAGGAATGCGACAGCGAAAATCGGGAGGAATCATCAATTTAGCTTCAACTGCGGCGTTTCAACCCATTCCTTACTTTTCAGTTTATGCTGCCAGTAAAGCTTTTGTCTTAAGTTTTAGTGAAGCACTATGGTCAGAGAATCAACAACATGGTGTGCGTATCTTAGCCGTTTGTCCTGGGCCAACAGAAACACAATTTTTTCAAGAAGCACAATTTCCCAATGTTCTGATGGATTCTTTAGGTAAAAATTATACTTCTCCAGAAGAAGTAGTACGTACAGCACTCCAAGCATTAGAAAAGAATAAATGTAATGTAGTTCCTGGTACTATCAGCCAAAAAATACAAGTGAATATACCCAGATTTTTCCCGCGACAAGCTGTAGTAGGATTTGTACATAAATTCTTTAGCAGTTAGATACTCACAGACAAAAGACCACAACAAGGACATGAAAATATTTTGTCCCTAGTCCCTAATTTTAATTTTGGCGTGTAAACTTTGACAAGTAATCTCTTGAAAGAAATATCCACGCCATGAAAAAAATCACTGCTTTCATACTGATGAGTGCTACATTGGCTATCAGTACAGAAGCCTTAACGCCCAGACTTGCCAATGCTCAATTGTTTTATCCCCCAGCAAGCGATCGCAATTCCTTGATGGTTATTGGTCAGGGTATAGTCAAAGTGCCAGCCGATACAGCAGATATTGAATTAGTCATCGGTACTGATAGTAATAATAATGAGTTGGAATCGCAACTATCATCTCTACCAATCAGCCTGCGCTCATCCTCAACAAATGTACTTTTAAATCAGCAAAAACCAGCACCAATTTCACGTAAACTAACTTTAGCTAGCCAAATAGCCCTAAATCAAGCAACTCTTAAGCCTATAGTAGATAGCTTAGTGGCTAAAGGTATTAGAGCTAACAACATTAAAGTACAACCCAGTGAAAATCAAGCCAAAATATTGGTGAGGTTAGAAAAACCAACAAGTGATCGAGTCAAAGAAATAATTGCTACAGCAAATGCAGCAACTAATAAACTTGATAATCTAACAATTAATAATGTCGGTGTAAATTATGCAGTAACCGACTGTCAGGCTTTGCAGAGTGCAGCATATCAATCAGCCATGAAAGATGCTCAAAGCCGCGCTCAAGCTTTAGCTACAGCTATGGGTGCAAAACTTGGTAATGCTTCTGTAGCCGAGCCATTTTATACATTGCTATATCCCTCATGTAGTTCCAAGGCGGGATTACCTTTACCTTCTTTTGGGGGGTTATTATCTTTTCCATCTTTCAATCCAGATAATCCCGCAGAAGTAGAGATGAAGAAAGATATTTTTGTTACATATACAGTGCAATAGTTTTACAAGCGATCGTGCTTTTTATTAGAGTGTAATTAGAGTGCGATCTGCTTGCAGTTAACTAATACGACTTGCCCATAAACACAGATTTAGAAGGTTGTCTTGATAGAATATGAATAAATTAACTGGTGAACAAGAATGTCAACAGTAAAATTAGAAGTACAACTGTCATCAGCAGAATTAATAAAAGCTGTTGAGCAGTTAAGTCATGAAGATTTAGAGCAATTTGTTTCTCAAGTTATTATGTTGCAGGCACAACTAAAAGCATCTAATTTGCAAAAATCAGAGGCAGAATTATTATTAAAAATTAATCAAGGTGTTCCTTTAGATATTCAAAATTACTATAATGAATTAATTGTAAAAAGAGAAAATGAAACTCTCAATTCAGACGAGTATCAGGAATTGTTGAGGTTAACTGAACAAATAGAAAACCTGCAAGTACAACGTATTGAATATTTGGCAGAATTATCTCGTTTGCGTGAAAAATCACTCACGGAATTGATAAACGATTTAGGCATTAACACACAAATATATGTCTGATATTTAAAGCATTAAATGTAGGTTGGGTTAAGCGCAGCGCAACCCAACATTGATCTGAGAAACTCAACAGGGATATTGGTGTTGGGTTTCCTTGCGTCAAACGCCACTCGCCCCAAGCCGGGAAACCCGCCCACGTGAGTGGCGCTCCAACCTACTGGCGTGACAAGCTGAAAATGTTGGGTTCATCAGATGGAAGAAAAATTCAATTATGATCATTGATTATTTAACCCAATAAATTAGACTAGACGCGCTACTACAATTTTTTTTGCATCAATTTAGTCAGATCACGCTAGTACTCTTCATCTAATCTACACAAAATTTTCCTAGTTTATACGAATTTCAAAAAACGACCATGCTAATAACATTTATATTATCTAGTTTTTTCTACTAATTTAAATTTATCTAAATATATAGAGAGAAATTATGGCACAAGGAGATCACATTTACTGTCAAGCTAACCGAATTGGTCATTCCATAATATATCATCATGGAATTGATTGTGGTAATCAAACTGTTATTCATTACCAAAAAAATTATAAAAATGAAAATTGTGGAATAATCCGCTGGGTTTCTTTTAATGAGTTTGCCAAAGGAAACAAAATTTATACTGAGCCATACGATTTATGCGATCAATCGCTAATTGTAATCGCTAGAGCAAAACGAAGACTAGGGGAAAAACGGTATAATTTTTTTTATAATAACTGTGAGCATTTTGCTCGTTATTGCAAAACAGGTCAACACACAAGTTCTCAAGTAGACAAGGCTAACAGCATAATAGGAGATAATGGAATTGCTATTCTTAATAATCTCAATCATTGTAGAAATCATAGTATAAGTTGTATTAAATCAACAACAAACACTACTAAAAACTATATTAATATGTTAATTAACTCTAATAAAAATAATGAAAACGATAACGATTTACCATATATAATTTGAACGTAAATTAGGGAATCTGGGATGTGTTATGGCAAAGCATAAAAACCCACAATAAATAGTGTGTTTCTATATCTTATAAAAAATTATTCTATAAGATACCTTATTTTAATTTTATCTTACACTAAGGATGATATCGCCTGAAATTTCAAAAAAATATCTTCTTAAGAAAATAACCATAATTCACAGATTCATAAACCTCTAATAGCAACTTCTAAACCTTCACAAACACCTGTGAGAAAATCTAAATCTAAAGTAGCGATCGCATCACTAGGTTTATGATAATGAGGATTCCTTAAAAACGCCGTATCTGTCACCATAATTGCTGCATAACCCAAATCCCAAAACGGCGCATGATCACTTTGTCTAGTTTGGGGAACTATCAAACCGCGATTTGGCGCTGGTAACCATTGACTAGATACACCAGCTTTACGAATACTCCGACTCATCCCAATTAAGTCACGGATGGTGCGTAAGTTACCAATCAACGCAATAAAATCGCCCTGAGGCGGATAAAAGCGTTGTAGAGGAGATGGATAGCGCTGAGAACCAGGCGTAAAATCACGATATCCTAACATTTCCAAAGACATCATCAAGCGTAGTGGTTGCTGTTGTTCATGCAATAAGGCTGCATATTCGGCACTACCCAGCAAGCCATATTCTTCCATATCAAAAGCAACCATCCGTAAAGGATATTTGCCTGGTTCAGCAGCAAATTTTCTGGCTAATTCCAACAATACTGCCACACCTGTAGCATTATCATCTGCCCCTGGTGTTCCGGGAACAGCATCATAGTGAGCCGCAATTAAAATCGGAGGTAAATTCTTCTTTTTTGATTCACTTTGGCACGGTAAATCGAGAATGAGATTTTTACAGGTTTTGCTGCCTACTTGAAAGGTGTGGAAATCCACACTTCCCCATTGAGAAAATTCTTGGCGGATGTATTCTTGGACAAAAAAATGACCTGCCGTCGCTAAGTAGGGATCGCGTTCTCGTGCTATCTGCCGCAGATGATTTTGTAATCTCTGTTGTAAAATCAAATGTTTAAAATAGTTGCCATATCAACTTTTTGAATCGATAAAAAGGGAAAAGCAACTTTTATGAGGGTGGATTTCCCAACTTGAAGCCATGATAAAGCCCTGTGTTGAGGCGATAAGATTTGCGGCTGCTTGGACATACTCAGCATCGTCAATGTTATCCTAGTCTTGCAACTAGCTCCTCAAGCTTAAACTTTTCTACTTCTTACCTTAATGATGATTATCATACCATTGAGGTGTTTTCATCCGATAGCAAACAGCTAGAGGTAGTCCGGCATAATCAAATTAAAAGTACAAGACACGCTAGGAGAAGAGTAACGCATGGGCAAGGTAGTCGGCATCGACTTGGGTACAACCAACTCAGTAGTCGCCGTAATGGAGGGTGGCAAGCCGGTGGTGATTGCCAATGCAGAAGGAATGCGAACAACCCCCTCCGTTGTCGGCTTCAGCAAAGAGGGCGAAAAGGTGGTTGGCCAAATGGCAAGACGGCAAACCGTCCTCAACCCACAAAACACATTTTTTGCAGTTAAACGCTTTATTGGTAGGCAGTATAGTGAACTGAGTCCGGAATCTAAGCGTGTACCTTATACTATCCGCAAAAACGAATTAGGTAATATTTCTATTCCCTGTCCCCGTTTGAAAAAGAATTTCGCCCCAGAAGAAATTTCGGCCATGGTGCTGAAAAAACTGGCTGATGATGCCAGTACATATCTAGGAGAACCAGTTACAGGGGTAGTAATTACAGTTCCTGCTTATTTTAATGATTCTCAACGACAGGCCACCCGCGATGCTGGCAGAATTGCCGGTTTAGAAGTGTTGCGGATTCTTAATGAACCTACAGCCGCATCTTTGGCTTATGGATTAGATCGGGGGACAACCGAAACTATCCTCGTATTTGACTTGGGTGGTGGCACCTTTGACGTGTCGATTTTAGAAGTAGGCGATGGCATCTTTGAAGTAAAAGCCACTAGTGGAGATACACAACTAGGCGGTAATGACTTTGACAAACAAATAGTAGATTGGTTAGCAGAGCAATTTCTGGAAACTGAAGGTGTAGACTTAAGACGCGATCGCCAAGCGTTACAACGTCTGATGGAAGCTGCGGAAAAAGCAAAAATAGAACTTTCGGCAGTTAGCGTCACCGATATCAATTTACCCTTCATCACCGCTACTGAAGACGGCCCCAAACACCTAGAAACTCGCCTCACTCGCGCCCAATTTGAAGGTTTGTGTCTTGATTTAATTGGACGCATACGCACACCAGTCAAACGCGCCCTTAAAGATGCCGGACTTTCAGCAATGGACATTGAAGAAGTTGTCCTAGTTGGTGGTTCCACACGGATGCCCATAGTTAAGCAGTTAGTGCGCGACTTAATTGGTATAGAACCCAACGAAAACGTCAACCCTGATGAAGTAGTAGCTGTGGGTGCAGCCATTCAAGCAGGTATTCTCGCAGGTGAACTCAAAGATGTGCTGCTGTTGGATGTCACACCCCTATCTTTAGGATTGGAAACCATCGGCGGCGTGATGAAAAAACTCATTCCCCGCAACACTACCATCCCAGTGCGTCGTTCTGACATTTTTTCCACATCAGAAAATAACCAAAACACTGTGGAAATTCACGTAGTCCAAGGTGAGCGGGAAATGGCAGCAAATAATAAGTCACTGGGGCGTTTCAAGCTCTATGGTATTCCCCCAGCACCACGAGGCATTCCCCAAGTACAAGTATCATTTGATATTGATGCCAACGGAATTTTGCAGGTAACAGCCCTCGATAGAACCACGGGTAGAGAACAAAGCATCACAATTCAAGGCGCTTCCACCCTGAGTGAATCAGAAGTGAATCGGATGATTCAAGATGCTCAAAAATACGCCGATGTTGACCGAGAACGCAAAGAAAGAGTAGAAAAACGCACTCGTTCTGAAGCTTTGATTTTACAAGCAGAACGACAACTTAGAGAAGTAGCACTGGAATTTGGAATGCAGTTTGCCCGCAACCGCCGCCAGCGCATTGATAGTATTTGCCGGGAACTGCGTGACAGCCTCAAAGAAGACGACGATCGCGGCATAGATCAAGCATACGCCGATTTACAAGATGCACTGTACGAACTAAACCGGGAAGTCCGCGAGTATTACGCTGAGGACGAAGACGAAGACTTGTTTGGGACAATTCGGGACATTTTTACAGGTGGAGACAAGGAACGCGATCGGGATTTTTCCCGTGATACATATCGAGAACGTGATTCCTATGGCAGAGATTATTACGGCAAAGACTATGGCAGAGACTACGATCAGAACTACGGTAGAGACAATAACCGTCCTCCAGCCTACGACAACCGTCCCCCAGCCTACGACAACCGTTCTTCTCGCAAACCCTCTCGCCCCAGCTATCAAGATAACTGGGATGACGATGACGATGATTGGTTGTAGTCATTAGCCCTATGACTACCCTCAGGGTAATATTGCTCATTAGTTACCCCCAATCCCCATTGCCCCTGATCCCCACAGGGGGTTCCGAGTTTTTCCCATCTAAAATTTCAAGTTAAATAACCGAGCTATGCAAAATTTGCAGAATTTTCGCGATTACTACGAAATTCTAGGAGTACAGAAAGATGCTTCCGGTGAGGAAATTAAAAAGGTTTATCGGCGGTTAGCCAGACAATATCACCCTGATCTTAATCCCGGAAATAAAGCAGCCGAAGAAAAATTTAAAGATATTGGTGAAGCGTACGAAGTTCTGTCTGATGTCGCCAGGCGATCGCAGTATGACCAATTTAGCCGCTACTGGAAACAAAAAGGTTTTACTACTAACAAGGCACCCAAGACTAAAAGCTGGTCTGGGGCATCCAATCGCAATAACACTCAAGAAGTTGACCCCAGCCAATTTTCTGACTTTGAAAGCTTTATTAATCAAGTTGTGGGTGTCGGCGGCGGTCGTAAAGACAGCAGAAATGGGGGTAGTAGCACCAAAACTGATCCATTTCGTTCTCCGAAAAGCCGAGTTGAATATACAGTACCCAAAAGCCCACCACGCACTCCGCGCCGAGATATTGAAGCCAGATTAACCTTACCCTTAGAAAAAGCTTATCAAGGCGGTAACGAACGCATTCGTTTAGAAGACGGGCGATCGCTAGAAGTAACTATGCCAGCCGGAATGGTTACAGGTCAAATTATCCGTTTACGAAACCAAGGTATTGGCGGCGGTGACTTGTACTTAAAAATTACCGTTGAGCCACATTCTTTATTTAAACTAGACGGTTTTAATATACTCTGCCAAGTTCCAGTTACCCCTTGTGAAGCAGTATTAGGAGGACAAGTAGAAGCACCAACTTTAGATGGCCCAGTCAAAATGACAATTCCACCAGGAGTCAGATCTGGCCAAAGACTGCGTTTAGCCAATAAAGGTTACCCAAGCGAAAACGATAAACGTGGCGATCAATTAGTAGAAATCCAAATACTTACCCCTAAAAACATCAGCCCCGAAGAACAGGAACTTTACGAAAAATTGCGGGAAATAGAAACCTTTAAACCCCGCACTGATTTGTTGCGTTAAATAAAGTAGAGTTTATCTGAATATCTTCAGGTGATGTTGAACCCGCAAACCACAGCAGATGTTGTCCTGGAGTACCTCGGACTTGAGATTTTACCAGTGCCTGGGAAACTCCAATACCTGCCATTATAAGTGCTGTGGCATAGCTCTTAATTGCTCGATTACTTCGTCAATTAGTCATACTGAACTCGCTTCATGCTTATTTTAGCCTGGACTTACAATAGGCCATTTAAGATAAGTAGATTGAATTAAACGTAGGATGGGTTAGCCTAGCGTCACCCATGCTGGTCAAGGATTTAATGCTTTATTAAGAGAATTACACATCTTACAAACAATGAAGCATTTCTACTTAATTTATTTTTTATTACTTTTCTTTTTTTATTTTTAGATGTACGAATTTTTTAACTACTTATTCTCTTAACTACTTATTCTCTTATTGAAAAACATAAGTTTATAGCAATGATTAATCTGCAATAAATACGCTAGGATCAACATGAAAAAAATTGCCTAAAGCTTGCGCTTGAGATTTACTAATTTCTCGCTGACCATTTATGATTTCTAAGAGAATATCATGAGAATCGAAAACATTTACTAAATCTGATTGTTGTACATTCTTTTCCTCCATTAAAAACAGCAACATAGAATGAGGTGTAGATTCCCTCCCTGGAGCGTAAAATTCTTGCTCGAATTTTTCAATTAACGTAATTAACAGTTCATAAAGTTCATTTTCCTCTGGACTGCGATTTTGAATATACATTAGTTCTTCAACTATAGCCAGAGCTTTTTCATTGTCTGCTTCATTTTTTATTAACTTTGGTTGATGTTTAATTAATAATTCTTTGTATTTATCGGGATTAAAAATAAGGGTCATTTTTCCATTCATCCTTATCATATTCAGCATGGGTAAGAATATTTTTGATGTAAATCAATTCTTTTTCATAATCTATACTCACAATTAAACGATATTTATTACCTTTGATATTGAAGATAGTAAAATTACTCACAGCTTCAGCTTGAGGAAAAACAGATTGCACCTCAATTAAATTAGACCAATCGGCTTTGCTGGAAATTTTATACCAGTTATCAACAGCTTGACGACAATCAGCGTGCCTTTCACAAAATTCTCTTAAACGCCGGTAGCTGATAACATGCATTTTTTATAACTAATTAATTTTAACTCAATTATCTCTCCATCCCAGGACAATATTGATTGCATCAGTAGTTTAATAGTTGTCCACAAAAATTATTTGTCACCCACCGTGGTGTATCAGGTTTACAATATGAGAAAAAACTCTATTGCAAAGTAGCTCAAACAGCCGTGAATCAAAATGGGGCAATGTCACAACGCAGTGAACCCACCTATTACTCCCTGTTAGGACTACATCCTTCAGCATCAGTAATAGAAATTCGTCGTGCTTATCGGGAACTGAGCAAACGCTATCACCCCGATACTACAGACTTGCCTGCTGCCTTAGCCACCACTAAATTTCAGCAAATCAACGAAGCCTACGCCACCCTTAGCAGTCCAGAACGCCGACAAAGTTATGACCTGAAAATTGGCTATTCCCGGTTTACAGTGATTCAAGCACCCCCGGACTTGAACCATCCTGTATCCCAGCCATACAATTGGTCAAAATCAGCTTATCTAGACGCAAGCGATCGCCCTCTGTCATCTGGTGAAATTTTTGCTTTATTTATTTTGGTATTAACCTTTGTAGGTTGTCTACTGCTGGCGATCGCCATTGGTTTCACACGTGGTGAAGCGGCTTTCCAAAGACAAACACAAGCAACTCCCACAATCAACCAGCAAGTTAGCCACTTATCACCACCAACCATCTCCTGGGAAAGTAGAAATTTTCCCGCAAAAAATACTTAATCTCAAATTATTATGTCTATAATTTCATCTGACACGCCCTTATATAGTCATCCATTACCACAAATTGAGCAGTGGTTAAAAGACCAAGGTTGTCAACAAGACGAAACACAACTACATTGTTGGCGTATACAGCGACCTACTTGGCAAGCCGAACTATGGCTAGATATTGAGCAACTTGTAGTTCGATACATCCAAGCTGGGGAAAATGGGCAAGATATTCAACGCTCATTTAAATATTCCCTCAGTCGGGAAGATATAGAACAAGCCGTATTCTCTGGCCCGTGATGGGGAGATGGGGAGATGGGGAGATGGGGAGATGAAAAACAAAGATTTTGGTACTAATGCGAAGTCTTTCCCCCCTGCCCCCCTGCTTCTTCTAAACCTTCCCAAATCTCCGCTCCCGTTGCTGGTAGGCACACAAGGCGCGGTGAAACTCAATACGATCAAAATCAGGCCACAGCGTATCGGTGATATAAATTTCCCCATAAGCCATTTGCCAAAGCAGGAAATTGGAAAGACGCATTTCGCCGCTGGTACGGATTAATAAATCAGGGTCAGTAATTCCGGCTGTGTACAAGTGACGCTCAAACAACTGTTCATCAATTTCATCAGGTTTGAGGATACCTTGCTGGACTTTTTCGGCGATCGCCCGACAAGCTTGTAATATTTCTTGCCGTCCGCCATAATTAGTCGCCACAGTAAAGCGAATAGCACGATTATTCTGGGTTTCTGCCATTGAGCGGGAAATTTCTGCTTGGAGCGATCGCGGTAAAGCATCCAAATTGCCTACAAACTGAATTTGCACATTCTCCTCGATCATTTCTCGCAGTTCTTGACGTAAGACTGTTTGGAACAAAGTCATCAAGAAATCGACTTCTTCCTGGGGTCTTTTCCAATTTTCCGTGGAAAACGCATAAGCTGTGAGTGCTTGAATTCCCCAATCTTGACAACAGCGCAGCAACTCCTTGAGGGCATCTACTCCTCGCTTATGTCCCATGATTCTGGGTAAACCTTGACGTTTAGCCCATCGACCATTGCCATCCATAATCACTGCAACGTGCTGTGGTAGCAGTTCTTGTTTCAAATCAGGGGGTAAATATTGCAGTTCAGTTTGTTGTGCTGTCATTTTTTATTTCGAGAAGCGGTCGATGGTAATCCGAGTAAACGTGAAACCAATATTAATGCCTTGCCGCCCATTTGACGACCCAAACTGAATAAACCAGGAGCAACAGCTTCCCGATCTACAGTGGTCGATAATCGAGCTTCTAATGACTCTTTAAGTGTCCTAATGGTCAGTGGTCTATTTAAGATTCCCCTTTCCGCTAAGGAAATAGAACCCGTTTCTTCTGATACAACGACACAGATACAATTTTCGACTCGCTCAGTAATTCCCATCGCCGCCCGATGGCGTGTTCCCAGCTGGCGCGAGGCTGTGCGTCCCGAAAGTGGTAAAATTATACCTGATGAGACAATACGTGAGCCACGAACTAACGTCGCTCCATCATGCAATAAAGTTTTTGGCTGAAAAATTGTTTGTATTAGTTCTTTAGAAACGTCAGCATTCAGCTTGACTCCAGGCACAGAAAAATCCCGTTCGTCAATCGGGCCGCTTGTTTCCAAAATCAACAAAGCTCCTATTCGGTTTTTCGACAGTTCTTTAACCGCATCCACAATTTCATCAATTACACTATCAGACTTCGGGATGGTTAAAGTGGATGGTTTAAATAGCTGCTGGAATTCACCACGCCCCACTTGTTCTAAAAAGCGGCGAAACTCTGACTGGAGAGCAACAGCCATCGCTACAGCACAGCCAATCACTAACTTTTCTAGAACAAAATTTAATAGTGGTAGACCCAATCTACCACTGAGTGCTGAGGCTAGCATCAATATAATAAATCCCCGCACCATCCACAGTGTCCGGCGCTCACTAATAATCACTAGTATCATATACGTCAGTGCCAGCACCAACATGATATCCAGAGTCCCAAGCAGCAAGGACTGTGACCATCCCAGGTTTGTCAGCCATTGCTTCCACCAATCTCTCATGACATCTGGATTACTCTTTGTTCTGCCTCAATAATCTGTTATTACCTGTGTCATTTTCATGCACCAAAGGTTAACACTTTGGTAGGAAGTAAATGATTAGTCATCAGCTAATAGTGATGATTTATTAGCTAGTGGCTAATCATACGTCAATTCGACAAAGATTTTCCTTCTCCAACCCCACTATAGGTGAGGACACTTAACACTCCCATTTTTCCCATCGTTGTGAGATGAGACAAACAACAAGGTTACAGACTATTTAAGTCTTTCTCATTGTGGTCAAGCGGTTTGTAGAAGGGTCAAATAAAATTTGTCGAACTCACATGAATATCACTTCCAATTTTCCACCTTTGAGATGTTTATTTTTGCACGTTGAGTCTTTCTGGTAGACAATCTTGTCGAATCAAGTCCTGATAAGTTTCGCGGCGCAGTATTAAATTAGCCTCGCCATTCGCCACAACAACGGCGGCTGGCCGAGGTAAGCGATTATAGTTAGAAGCCATACTGTAATTGTAAGCACCTGTTCCCATAATTACGAGAATATCCCCGGATTCAGTTTTTGGCAGTTGGGCATTTTTAATGATAATATCCCCTGATTCACAATGCTTCCCGGCAATTGTGACTGTTTCTGTACAAGAAGCCGACATTTTGTTGGCAACTACCGACCGATACACTGACTGATAAGTAATTGGGCGTGGATTATCAGACATACCACCGTCAACTGAAACGTAGGTACGAATTTCTGGGACAACTTTCGATGATCCAATAGTATAGGCGGTGACGCACGCTGTGGCAATGAGCGATCGCCCTGGTTCGCACAATAATTTCGGCAAAGGTAAATTTTCGGCTGCACAAGCTTCCTGAATAACTTCACAAATTGCCTTCACCCATTCTTCAATGCTTGGGGGATCATCCGATTCGGTATATCTAATCCCTAAACCACCACCCACATTTAATTCTGTGATAGCTAAACCATAATTTGCCGCTTTCTTTAACCACTGCACCATGACAGCAGCTAAATCCCGATGGGGCTGGCGTTCAAAAATTTGGGAACCAATATGAGCGTGTAACCCTACACAGTTTAAAGCAGGTTGTTGGCTGACAAAGGTAAATACCTCATCTAAGTCATTGGGATCAAAACCAAACTTACTATCTAAATGTCCCGTACGAATGTATTCGTGGGTATGGCATTCAATCCCCGGTGTTAACCGCAGCATGATGCGGATGGGGGATGCTTTATCGGTAATTTCTACTAAGGTACGTAGTTCTTGCCAATTATCCACAACAATAGTCACACTGGACTGGATTGCGAAAGTTAGCTCTTCACGAGATTTGTTATTACCGTGGAGATAGAGTTTATCAGGGCTAACTCCTGCACTTAAAGCTGTGTAGAGTTCACCGCCAGATACGATATCTATGCCTAATCCTTCCGATGCTGCGATCGCACAAACTGCAAGACAATTCCAAGCTTTTGAAGCATAGAGTACCTGAGATTCACCCTGGTAATATTGCTTAAAAGTGTCCCGGTATTGCTGACAAGCTAAACGCAGGGTTTCTTCATCTAAAATATATAAAGGTGAGCCAAACTGCTGAACTAGAGTTGTGACATCACACCCACCAATTTCCAGGATGTCTTGACTATTAACTTTGGCAGTCGAAGGCAAAAGTTCCTGGTTAGGCGAAAAATTCACATTGTTTTGGGCGGTTGTGCTGCGCCTTTGAGGTAAATACTGACTACCAGCATGTTGAACCCCAGTGGGGTGAGTCGATACCATAGCTATTATGAATTGTCCTTGCTCAAAATTACGGGCATGAGTAAGTCTCCCGATTCTCAGTTTACCGAAAATAGGGCGGGAACATAAAAAGCTCAGTGACTAACCCTATCTCTCTATCTCTCCACCTCCCCAACTCCCTATCAATAGTGATCTCATTAGACTTAAAACTTAAATCACTGACTGTAGACGATCTCAGTGCCATCTTAGAATTAGACCAAGCTTGTTTTGGTGGTTTGTGGACTCTAGAAGGTTACCAACGCGAATTAGACAGTCCTAACAGTGAGTTATTAGGTTTATGTTCCCCTCTCTCGAGGTCAACACTGCTGGGAATGGGTTGCTTTTGGTCGATTTTAGAAGAAGCACACATTACAATTTTGGCCATTCATCCCCAATATCACCGTCAAGGCTTAGGGCAGGCTTTACTATATTCTCTACTGAAAACAGCTAGCGATCGCGGTTTGGAACGAGCTACCCTCGAAGTTCGCGCTTCTAATGTAGAGGCCATATCTTTATATCAAAAATTTGGCTTCAAAACCGCAGGGCGACGGCGACGCTATTACCAAGATAACGGTGAAGATGCCCTGATACTATGGTTATCAGATTTACAGCATCCCCAATTTATAGCCACTTTGGACAACTGGCAAACTATTATTAGCGATCGCTTGAGCAAATATTCTTGGCAGATGCTGTAGTCATTGGTCAATCAATTTTAGATTAAATGTGCTGCGTACAGTTTGCTCAGAGACTGCCAAAATCCACAATTCTTCAGTCACCATCACATTAATGCGAAAAAAAATTTAGTTTTCATTTGCCCACTATCATTAAAATAATTAATAGTTTTTACTTTTTACTTTTAAAAAAGATATCAATTGTATAGAAAAATTGACAATGCCACTATAAGGATGCTAACAATTAATATTTGTGATTGGTTAAGTGAATACTTATCCAATAGTGGTCTGCTGCATAGTAGTCAACCCGGAAAACACTGGTAAACTCAAGCCCCTCAGTATAGCAGCCACACAAAAAGTAATAAATATTGAGTAACTGCACCATCACCTTGGGCGAGATTTCTGGGAAGCCTATAATCTTTATACAGGCATCCAAATTCTAAGCCTGTGCTAAAATCAGCATACCGGCACGACGCAGGTGATGGGAAAAATGCCATGTTTGAACGCTTCACAGAAAAAGCCATTAAGGTAATCATGCTGGCCCAAGAAGAGGCCCGCCGCTTAGGTCACAACTTCGTTGGAACCGAACAGATCCTCCTGGGTCTGATTGGGGAAGGCACAGGAGTTGCAGCCAAAGTGTTGAAATCAATGGGTGTCAACCTTAAAGACGCCCGCATTGAGGTAGAAAAAATCATAGGCCGGGGTTCGGGCTTTGTTGCCGTGGAAATTCCGTTTACGCCACGGGCAAAGCGTGTTCTAGAACTATCCTTAGAAGAAGCGCGCCAATTAGGGCATAACTACATTGGCACCGAGCATCTGCTGTTGGGCCTGATCCGGGAAGGGGAAGGTGTAGCAGCCAGGGTGCTAGAAAACCTCGGGGTGGATCTATCTAAGGTACGAACCCAAGTCATCCGAATGCTGGGAGAAACAGCAGAGGTTTCAGCCACTGGACAATCGGGACGCACCAAAACTCCAACCTTGGATGAATTTGGCTCGAACCTGACCCAAATGGCGACGGACAACAAGCTAGACCCAGTTGTCGGACGCGCCAAAGAAATTGAGCGGGTGATCCAAATTTTGGGTCGCCGGACTAAAAATAATCCAGTATTAATTGGTGAACCAGGGGTTGGTAAAACAGCGATCGCTGAAGGTTTAGCATCGCGCATTGCCAACAAAGATATCCCCGATATCCTGGAAGATAAACGCGTAGTCACTCTAGATATTGGCTTGCTGGTAGCAGGAACCAAGTACCGGGGTGAATTTGAAGAACGCCTCAAAAAAATCATGGATGAAATCCGCTCTGCGGGTAATGTCATTCTGGTAATTGACGAGGTACACACCCTCATTGGTGCAGGTGCAGCGGAAGGTGCCATTGACGCCGCAAATATCCTCAAGCCAGCTTTGGCCAGAGGCGAATTGCAGTGTATTGGTGCGACAACGTTGGACGAATACCGTAAGCACATCGAACGAGATGCAGCTTTAGAGCGACGCTTCCAGCCAGTAATGGTCGGTGAACCATCAGTGGATGAAACCATTGAAATCTTGCATGGTTTGCGCGAACGCTACGAGCAACACCACAAGTTAAAAATCTCCGACGAAGCCTTGGTAGCGGCGGCAAAATTATCTGACCGTTACATAAGCGATCGCTACCTCCCAGACAAGGCCATCGACTTAATCGATGAAGCTGGTTCTCGGGTACGTTTGATTAACTCCCAACTGCCACCAGCAGCTAAAGAGTTAGACAAAGAACTACGGCAAATCTTAAAAGAAAAAGACGACGCTGTACGCTCCCAAGACTTCGATAGAGCTGGGGAACTACGCGATCGGGAAATGGAAATCAAAGCCGAAATCCGGGCGATCGCTCAAAGCAAGACCAATGCCTCTGGTACTGAAGGTGAAGAACCTGTAGTAGATGAAGAGGACATTGCTCACATTGTTGCTTCCTGGACTGGCGTACCGGTGAACAAACTCACCGAATCGGAATCCGAGAAGCTGCTGCACATGGAAGACACCTTGCATCAGCGGCTAATTGGTCAAGAAGATGCGGTAAAAGCAGTTTCACGGGCAATTCGTCGCGCGCGTGTTGGTTTGAAAAACCCCAATCGACCCATTGCTAGTTTTGTCTTCTCTGGGCCGACAGGTGTAGGTAAAACCGAGTTAGCGAAATCCTTGGCATCTTACTTCTTTGGTTCCGAAGAAGCAATGATCCGTTTGGATATGTCGGAGTACATGGAACGCCACACCGTCAGCAAATTGATTGGTTCGCCTCCTGGTTATGTTGGTTATAACGAAGGCGGTCAATTAACCGAAGCTGTACGGCGACGTCCTTATACTGTGGTGCTATTCGACGAAATCGAAAAAGCTCACCCCGACGTCTTCAATATGCTGCTGCAAATTTTGGAAGACGGTCGATTAACCGATGCCAAAGGACGCACAGTAGATTTCAAAAACACCTTGCTGATTTTGACTTCCAACATTGGTTCCAAGGTAATTGAAAAAGGCGGCGGCGGTATCGGCTTTGAATTTGCTGACGATGCTACTGAAACTCAATACAACCGGATTCGCTCTTTGGTGAACGAAGAACTGAAGCAATACTTCCGTCCAGAGTTCCTCAACCGTCTAGATGAGATTATCGTCTTCCGTCAGTTGAGTAAGCCAGAGGTGACACAAATTGCCGAAATCATGCTCAAGGAAGTATTTGGTCGTCTAACTGAAAAGGGTATCACCTTAGAAGTTACCGATCGCTTCAAGGATCGTTTGATTGAGGAAGGTTACAGTCCCAGCTACGGTGCAAGGCCATTACGTCGAGCGATTATGCGCTTGTTAGAAGATAGCTTGGCAGAAGAGATTCTGTCTGGACGCATTAAAGATGGCGATACAGCCTTAGTTGATGTTGATGAAAATGGCATTGTCCAAGTCAGTTCTCAACAGCGTCGGGAATTAATGCCTCAAGGCGCTGAGTAAGATTTAAGATTTGGGGTTTAATTCTCAAATAATAAATATATAAACGGTAGGGTTATAAATGCTCTACCGTTTTTTTAGTCCAAGGTGATTCTCGATAAAACAACTTTATCAGTTTCTTGGGCGATCGCCTGTTGTAAAGCAGCCTGAGCCTGGGGTGTAGCAATTTCTCGCAAAGATACTACAGCAGCGTAACGTAGTCCCCAATCCTCCGGTGTCAGCAACGCCCAAATTAGCTTTTCTTCAGTACGACGAATTATGTCTGCATTTTGAGAAGTACGACCAATTAGCCCTATTCCCCGCGTAGCAATGCGGCGGACGTTTCCCTGACAGTGGTTCGCTACTGTTGTGCCTACAACCTCAGCTAACAAATCAAAAGCTCGTTCATCGCCAATTTGAGCTAATGCTTGAATAATATAAGCCTGGAATCCTTGGTCGGTAGAATGCTCATAAGCAGCAATTAAAGGATTTACACTTGCAGGTGCTAATTGCACCAATGCCACAACAGCTGCCGCAGCCACCGAGGGATGATGATGGCTTAACGCTGGAATTAAAATTTTGACAATTACTTCTTCTTGTGTATTGCTAACGGTTAGGGTGTTAATTATTGCGATCGCTTGTTGAGGAGTTGGGGCGTTATTTAATTGTGCAATCAAGGACTCGATATTATGAGAGTTTAATATATTCATCACAGTTGGATTAATAAATCATCAATTGCTTGAAAAACTAACTTCGATGTTTCCTGTGTAGAAACATTACTATCCAACAATGCTTCTAAAATCCGTTTTAAATTTAATAACTTTAAACTGTTAGGAACCTGAGCCGCCAAAATTGCCTGTATAGCTTGCTGGTGTCCCACTGCACCCAAATCAAAAACAGCCGCCCAGCGTAAATACATATTCTCATGGTTGAGATTTTGGATAATGCGTTCCATGTACTGGGGCTGCTGGGTTAAAAGATACATATACCGAGCCGCAGCACATTGCACCCGTTCCGAAGGATGTTGCAGAAATTGTTCAATCTCAGGACGAGCCGACCAAACTTTTAACGTTGCTAGTGCTTCAATTAAAGCTTCATAAGGCTGTTCTTGATCAGATTGTAAAAGACCCAGTAACGGAGTCACAGCTTTTTGGTCACCAATGGCAGCCAAGGATGCGATCGCCGCTTCTCGCAGACGCACATCTGTATCACATTCTAAGGCTGCAATTAACGCTGGTACAGCCTGGGGATTTTTCAATTGTCCTAAAGCCCGCGCCGCCTGACGACGCAGAGGATATCCGCCAGCAGGAATGCGATATTTTTCATCAAATAGGGCTTCACACAGCGCTGTACAACCACCTTGTACCTGATGTTTCCCTAACCACCAAGCAGCATAATAACGAATTTGATTATCGTCACCAGACAACGCAGCGATCGCTGTTTCTGGAGACAGGATTGGTTCAGTCATGTCATGGAGAGTGGAGATTAAGGGGACAAGGGGATTGGGGGACAAGGTGAGACAGCGCTGCATCACCCCATCACCCTATATCTTCCTAAACGGGCGAAATTTTAGTAATCTTACCGCCGCGCTTGTGAATATCTTGGTATGTGGCAGAAAGCCGCTCGTAAGGTACAGTGTAAACTTGTCTACTACGACGGACTGCTACATTTGTATTTTGTCCACCTGCGATCGCTTCAATGACGAACATCCGACTGTCTCCCCGGAGTGAAGAACTAACTAATGTCGGTGCCAATGATGCAAATTTAGCAGTTGCTGAGGTTGGTGGCAAAATCCCGTTAGCCAAATTCAAGGAGATTTTTGACCGTAGGCGAGAATTTTTACCGCCCATTTGCGCGTTATCACTGTTACCACGACCGCGATACAGCTCGAATATCCGATTAAATCCTACAGTCTTCATTCCCGGAATTGATTGAAATCCCCGGTAATAAGGAACGACAGAAGTACCAAAACTATTTTCGTATTCTGGGCTGTAAATGTAGGATTCAATATCAGCATCGTAACCACGAGCAGCATACATATCTACGTGGTAAGCAATTTCTGATTGATCATAGGGCGCACGTCCCAGTAAGTGCTTGTAGTTCAATTCAATGAAACGCACCTGGGAGTTTTTGTAAAAAAAACATTCTTTGTAAAATTCAGATTTTGCTAAAATCTCGACAAATTGCTGCACACCAATTCTACCGTTGCGTAATAAAGCTTCGGCACTAGTAAACTTTTGGCTAGCATAAATTCCTTGACGACCAAAAATTTGGTCATAAGCAGCTCGGAATACTAGTTGTAACTCTTCTTCAGTCCAATTGGGACGCAGTTCAACTTTTTTGCCTATCTCATCTCTAATTCCTAGCCGTTCTGCGACTGAAATACTCATTTTGACAATCGTTCCTTTGCAAATTTAGTTTGTAACAGGACTTACTTAACCAACCACGTATTGTCGTCATTGCGACCGTAGGGAAGCAATCTCAAAGCATTTATTTTCGTAGCGAGTGCGTAAGTCCTATGTAAATAAATTTGGGTCTTTGGCAGTAGATAAATGTGACAATTAAGAAGATAAATAGCCAATAATCAGATAATTCATAGTAACCATGAGGGCTATAGCTACTAAAAAATATTGATTTCGCTAATCTCCTTATTTGCCCCTAAATCTATTTCCCAAGACCCAAAAGTGTTTTCTTAGCTCAATGCGTTAATTGCATAATTGAGATAGGTGTTGGCTTCACCAGCAACATCACCATTTAGCCCATGATTGTCACGCACAAATTCCAGGGCTGCTACGTACCAACTAGGAGATAAACCCAAGGCACTGTTGAGTTCGCTCAAGCCAGCAACTACATATTCATCTAAAGGGCCAGTACCGCCAACTACACAACAGTAACTGATGGTGCGGAGGTAGTGGTCAATATCTCTGACACACTTGGATTTGCCTTCTGGAGTAGAGGCATATTGAGGCCCCTTCATTTGGGTGGTGTAAGGAAATTTTTGATAGACATGATTTGCTGCTGCTTCTGCCCATTTTTTGCCGTTATTAGAAAAAGCTTTAGCAGCTTCCAAACCTGCGCCGGCACGGTTGAAACGACCAAAAACCGCTTGCATTTCGGTGTTACTTAGGTAAGAACCGCGAATATCAGCAGTGGCGATCGCTTCAGTCAAAGGTGTTTTCATGATTCTCTTAATCTCCGGATTTTTTAACTAAACTACTAACAATCAGCTGGAAAAATTACAGGCAAAATATGTTTATTAAACAACAGCAGAAGCAGCACGATCAAAATAGCTGGCTACTTCAGACATTAGTTGGCTACAATCTCCTTTGGTAATTCCATTGGCATCGTTAGCAATATTAATCGCTGCTTCTTTCATTTTTTCAATTCCTGAAGCTACTGCATCACCAGGAGTACCCAAAGCTTGATAGGTTTCACGTAGACCATTCAAGCAACGATCATCCATCACACTGGCATCACCTGCTAATACTGAATAGGTGACATAACGCAGAATAAATCCTAAATCACGCAGACAAGCAGCCTGATTGCGGTTATGGAAGCAAGCACCACCAGCATTAAATATTTGAGGACGTTCAGCAACTAGCGCACGATAAGCATTAGAAACTATCGAGGAAGCATTACTAGTAAGTCTATTGACTACATCTAAACGTTTATTACTATCAGCAATAATTGCGGATAATCCATTAATTTCATCACCACTGAGGTAAGAACCTTTTCTATCAGCTTGTTCAACTACTTTGGAAAAAGCATCAAGCATTTTAAATTTCTCCTCAAAATTATTGCAGTTTTTGATCTAGGTCAAATACAATTAATTATTCAAGATAAACATCCAATACAAAATCCGGCAAAAACTCCACATACAATATGGAAAAAATGCCTTGTTTATAGCGAATAATTACGGGCAAAATTACAGATTTTTGCTCGATTTCTCATTGCTTTTAAAACCTTGTTCGTATTTTATATATCGCTTGAGTCAGTTTTTTACAAAGTTTTGTAAAATAGTGTTAAAGCATACATATTTGAGAAAATCTTCTTGTCCCATAAAGCTTATAAGGATTTTCTTTAACTAATATATTTACAATCAAATATTTTCTGTAATATTACTTTAGATATTCTCATTTTCACTTTTAGGTTTCGTATCAAATACAGCTTATATCTAGTTATTTACTGGTAATAAACCTCTGTAACCAAGTAAATATGAAAATTTATTTCCAAAAAAATGTGATTTATGTAACAAAATAAGATTTTTATTGATTAAATAAAAATAATTATCATTCTGATGCCAAATAGCTATAAAAATTTCTTAATACCCACCTAAAATCCTGTTCATCAACATTTCATGGACAATTACTCTTATTTATGGCAATTATCATGCAAAATCTATGCGTAATGTTTTGTAAACTTAAGTAAAGAAAACGTTGAAAAAAATTTTTTAAATTTTGATTTCTGCTAGCGGCACACTCGTGAATAGAAGTCGTTCCTTAGACGCGACCTATTCTGTATTCTGTTAAAATTAGCGGATAGCGAAAACCAAGCTAAACTGAACCACGACAACTAACACCTCGACTACGCTCGGTGCTAGCCCTGAGCGGAGCCGAAGGGCTAGAGATATGGGTTTCTGCTAGGAAATAGATACTTTTGTACTGATCCTTTACCTTTATTGCCGCTCCTAGTGTAGATATGGATGGCAGACATGAGCCAATTATGGGTTCATTGATGCATGGTAAAAACTAGATATCCATTTTTAAAGCTTTGATTGAATTTTATTCACTAAATCATTAAAAGGTTGCCAATTATCTTCCTGAGCGATAGGTTCCCAAATTGATTCTATTACTGGTCTTAACAAAACTGTTTGGGGATTTTGTTGAGCTAGAGTTTGGGCAATTATATCCATTTGCTCAGGGTGAAAATTATTCAAAATTTTATGATAAAGTACACACCAGTTATCAAAAAGATTTGACGTACCTAATGCTGGTGCAATGTGGGAATTATTCAGTACCATTCCTGGCTCATCGCGCCATTTCGGTGAAAAAGTCCGCGCCATTTCCGAGAAAAACTGATGATAACCAACTTGGCTATCTTGTAAAAAATGAATAGTTAATTTTAAAAGCTCGTCGGCTTCTGGAAATTCTAATTGCTCAAAACCTAATTTCTTCAACATCAATGAGCGATATTCAGCCAGATAATACTTATTAAATCTGCCTAACGCTACTTCCATTTCTGTTTTATCAATAATTGCCTTTAATGGTTCTTGCAACAGTTCTAAATTCAATTGGCAAATACTTGGTTGATGACTATAACAGTAACGACTATAGTAGTCAAAATAAGCAGCTGTAAAATATGGATCATAAGTAGGAATAAAAGCATAAGGCCCATAATCAAAGCTTTCCCCAGTAATTGACATATTGTCAGTATTGAGAACTGCATGACAAAAACCAGCCGCCATCCATTGGGCTACTAGTTCGGCTACTCGTTGGACTAATTCCGCATAAAATAAAACATATTGATCCGGTTTGCCCATTAAATGGCGATAATAATATTCAATTACATGGTCTAAAAGTTTTTGAATTAAATCTGGTCTTTGGAAATAATGCAAGCGCTCAAAAGTTCCAAAGCGGATATGGGAACTATTCACCCTGACCATAACAGACGAACGTGTAGGTGAAGGTTCATCACCCCGCCACAAAGATAAACCAGTTTCAATCATGGTCAAACAACGGGAAGTCTTTACCCCCAATTGATGCAATGCTTCTGCTGCTAAAACTTCTCGCAACCCACCTTTGAGTGTCAACATTCCATCGCCACCACGAGAGTAAGGTGTTCTACCAGAACCTTTGGTGCCAAAGTCGTACAACTCGCCATCAGTAGCGCGTACTTGCCCATAGAGAAAACCCCGGCCATCACCCAAGTTAGGATTATATTCACCAAATTGGTAACCATGATAGCGCAGTGCCAACAATGGCTTGCGTCCCTGAAATTTGCCAAATGCGTTAATGAAATCTGCATCTGTTACTGCTTTGGCATTTAGTCCTAAAAGCGGCAATAGTGAATCGTTGCGCCACCGGAGGATATGTTGGGGAAAATCTGCCGCTACTACCTCGTCATAGTAATCATTGCCTAAAGATTCCAAAGCTGGTTCATAGTTGAGGCGCAGAAACGGATTGAGAGAATTTTCGTTGTCGGGAGTGTCAGTCAGATTCATTACAGGCAAAGTTAATTTATCTCCCTTTCATCCTACCGCTGCCAGGATGTCAATGTGAATTACCTCCTAATGCTGATGCACAACTGGAATTTTTGGGTTCTAACTGATGTGCTTGTATGTAATACATCGGAGTAAAGTCAGATTCATAAATTCATAATAATATTTATCATATGTATTTAGCTATGTATCATCATCTCTAGCTTTATATTTGAGGATACATGAGCTATTGCTTATATCAGTTATCTGATATTTAATTAATAACTCTACCCTAACTCTGTTAATTTAAAGTTTGGGTGGTTTTCTATAATCTCTCTTAGAGCTAACAGATGGATGCGGAACACTGGACTTATCCACTACAACGGGCGCTACCTATGAATGCCCGTGCCTTGCTGTTAATTAATCGTCATGCGCGTCAAGGACACAAAGGTATATCAGCAGCAATTGATTGTCTAAAAAAATTAGGTTTTGATTTAGTTGAAGAGTCTACAGAAGATTCCCAACATATTTCTGAAGTCATAGTTCGCTATCAACATGAAGTTGATGTAGTAATTGTCGGCGGTGGCGATGGTACACTTAATGCCGTAGTAGATGCTTTAGTTGATACTCAACTGCCCTTAGGAATTTTACCTTTAGGCACTGCCAATGACCTGGCAAGAACTTTGGGCATTCCTGACTCCTTAACGGAAGCTTGTAAAGTTATTGCTTATGGAGAACAGCGACGCATCGATTTGGGTTGGGTCAACGGCAAGCACTTTTTCAATGTTGCCAGTTTGGGATTGAGTGTGAAAATTACCCAGCGACTTACCAAAGAAGTTAAACGCCGATGGGGTATCTTTGCTTATGCAGTCACGGCATTACGAGTGATTTGGGAAACTAAACCTTTTAGTGCAGAAATTCAAGTTAATGGTGAATCATGGCGTGTGAAAACGGTGCAAATTGCTGTAGGTAATGGTCGCTATTACGGTGGGGGGATGGCAGTAGTTCATGATGCTAGTATCGATGATCAAAGACTAGATCTTTATAGTGTCGAGATAGAACATTGGTGGCAAATTATTCCTTTATTGCCTGCAATGCGACAAGGAAAACACATTCATTCTCCGGATGTACGTACTATCCAAGCACAAGAAATTCAGGTTAATACTCGTAAACCATATCCTGTGAATACCGATGGTGAAATTACAACTTATACCCCTGCCCAATTTCGAGTTATTCCCCAGGCTATAGCTGTATTAGTCCCGCCAGTGGAAATAATTGAATTAGGAAACTGAGAATTATTCACCCAAAACTCATAAATTTACAGATATATGCGGTAAATATGAATTTGATTATCTAGAATAGTGGTGATGGTATTAGTATAGTTCAGGAAAGCTGGGTATTTTGGCCAATCACATCAAATCACGCCAAATGCATGTGAGATTTTCTCAAGAAATTAAATTCTTATTGCAACGCTTGGCTGAACAGCCCTTAACTATAGGTGATATTCTAGCTGAAACCTCTGAACGTGGTTTTAGCTTAGTTATTACATTATTAGTCTTACCTTTTTTGTTTCCCACGCCGCCAGGATTAACAGGGCCGTTTGGTGCTGCTTGTTTGATATTATCAGTACAAATGGCATTAGGCAGGCGATCGCCTTGGTTACCTAAAAGAATTGCTAACTACAAATTTCCGCGTGCTGTTACCGAATTACTTTTACAAAATCTCCGGCGCTTAACTAAAATAGTCGAAAAAATAGCCCGTCCTCGTCTTTTCAAAATAGCCCGTCATCCTTTGACTTGGCAAATCAATGGGTTATGTATTTCTTGGTTGGCTATATTACTGATGTCACCAATTCCTTTTACCAATCCCTTCCCCACTATAGGGATTTTATTTTTGGCAATTGCCACTATTGAAGCTGACGGTTTATTAATTTGTGTTAGTTACTTAATTACTGTTTTAATTACTTTATTATTTGTGTTTATTGGTTATGGACTGTGGATGGCTCCTGGTTTGCTGCCATCTATATTTAGGTAACTTTTAATGTGATATTTCTCTTAATTATTAAGATAATCTATGATTTTCGTGACAACCTTGTTGTCAGCAAAAGAAGATATGTATGATTATTTGGGGATTTTAAATATCGTCAGAAATATCAATATTTAAAACTTGATACTGTTTAAAAATTAAATTATAGTAGATACTTTGAGTAATAAAATATGCTGATAAACAGCAACAATTGATACAAGTTAAATCTTCCGGAATATCATCTTCATTACAACTTTAAAAATTATTTCCAGCGACAATGGGTGCAGAAAAAGAATACTAAAAATTTGCGCTCGGAGACGAATAAAATAATGGTAGCGATGTCTACGACCGGCAATGCCCAACCAGAGAACGTACAGCATCGACTGACAATACAGACTGTAGAAATTGCCCCTAACACAACGGCGATTCGCTCTCTTGACTGGGATCGCGATCGCTTCGATATCGAATTCGGACTGCAAAACGGTACGACTTACAATTCCTATTTAATTAGGGGCGAGCAAACAGTTTTAATTGATACTTCTCACCAGAAGTTTCGTCAGCAGTATTTAGACACACTCAAAAGTATTGTCAACCCCAAGACAATTGATTACATAATTGTTAGCCACACAGAACCAGACCATAGCGGCTTAGTGGAAGATGTGTTGCAGTTAGCACCTAGAGCTACTGTATTGGCATCGAAAATTGCCCTGCAATTCTTAGAAGGTTTGGTACACGAGCCATTTTCCAAGCGGATTGTCAAAAGTGGCGATCGCATAGATATTGGCAAAGGACATGAAATTGAATTTGTGAGTGCGCCTAACCTGCACTGGCCAGATACCATCTTCAGCTATGACCGCAAAACCCAAACCATTTTCACCTGTGATGCTTTTGGGATGCACTTCTGTGACGATCGCACCTTTGATGAGGACTTAGAAGCCATCGAAGCCGACTTTAGATTTTACTATGACTGTCTCATGGGGCCCAATGCACGTTCTTTGTTAAACGCCATGAAGAGAATGGGCGATCTCGGAAAAATTAACATAATCGCTAACGGTCACGGGCCTCTACTACACCATCATCTAGATGTACTCACCGAGTGCTACCACAGTTGGAGCCAAAGACAAGCCAAAACAGAAACCACCGTTGGCTTGTTTTATGTTTCCGAATATGGATATAGCGATCAACTCGGTATGGCCATCGCTGAAGGTATCCAAAAAACAGGGGTAGGCATAGAAGTCATTGACCTCAGCACCGCCGAACCTCAAGAAATTCAAGAACTAGCAGGGAGAGCCACCGGCGTAATTATTGGGATGCCCCCATCTACTGCGGTTGCGGCCCAAGCTGGTATCAGTTCATTGTTATCAGTCGTTAAAGACAAGCAACTGGTAGGCTTATTTGAATGTTACGGCGGCGATGATGAACCCATAGACACCCTGCGGCGGAAATTCATCGACTTGGGTGTTAAAGAAGCCTTCCCCGCAATTCGCATTAAAGAAGTTCCCACCGCCAGCACATTCCAACTGTGCCAAGAAGCAGGTACAGACTTGGGACAATTGCTGATGCGCGAACGTAACATCAAGCAAATCAAGTCCCTTGATGTCAACCTGGAAAAAGCCTTGGGGCGGATTAGCAACGGGCTATACATTGTCACCACCCAGAAAGGCGATGTGAAAAGCGCCATGCTAGCTTCCTGGGTAGCCCAAGCAAGTCTGCAACCATTAGGATTTACCATTGCTATGGCCAAAGACCGCGCCATTGATTCTTTAATGCAAGTAGGCGATCGCTTCGTCCTCAATGTCTTAGAAGAAGGCAATTATCAAGAACTGAAAAAGCAATTTCTCAAGCGCTTGCATCCCGGCGCTGACAGATTTACCGGAGTCAAAACCCAAACCGCCAAAAACGGTTCTCCTATTCTCACAGACGCTCTAGCATACATGGAATGTGAAGTCCAAAGCAGCATGGAGTGTAGCGATCACTGGCTTTTATACTGCACCGTTGATGAAGGTCGAGTTTCTAAAGCCGATGCACTCACAGCAGTGCGCCATCGCAAAGTAGGTAACTACTACTAATGGGGACTGGGGATTAGGGACTAGGTAAAGTCTCCCCCATCCCCCCATCTTTGCATCTCCACATTCCACATCTTCCACACATGAGCTTCCTGAATCCCTTCATTCAATCTGCTAAAAACTGGGCAACATCTACCCGGTTTTTCCATTTTTTCTCCACACTTGGCAAAAAATCTATGAGCAATTCCAAACCCCGTGACGTACAAGTTCTCCCCATCGCTACAAATACAAAATTCATTAGAGCGCGTAGTTGGTCACGTCTGCGGTTTGAAATTGAATATGCACTAGAAAGAGGTACTACCTCTAATTGCTATTTAATTGAAGGTGATAAAACCGCAATTATTGACCCACCTGCTGAAACTTTTACTGAACTTTACTTAGAGGGGTTGCAGCAAACCATCAACTTGAAAAAGTTGGATTATGCAATTTTGGGTCATTTTAGCCCCAATCGCGTACCTACTTTCAAGAAACTTCTAGAATTAGCACCACAGGTGACTTTTGTTTGTTCTCTTCCTGGTGCAGCTAATTTGCGTAACGCTTTTCCCGATGACGCACTGCAAATTTTAGTCATGCGTGGGAAGGAAACTTTAGATTTAGGTAAGGGTCACGTTTTAAAATTTTTGCCTATTCCCAGTCCCCGTTGGCCAGAAGGACTTTGTACCTACGACCAGCAAACCCAAATTCTCTACACAGATAAGTTATTCGGCTCTCATATCTGTGGCGATGATGTGTTTGATGACAATTGGGAAGTATTGAAAGAAGACCAGCGCTACTACTACAACTGTCTGATGGCTCCCCAAGCTACGCACGTAGAAGCCGCTTTGGAAAAAATCTCCGATTTGCAGGTGAGAATGTATGCGGTTGGTCACGGGCCTTTGGTGCGTACAGGTTTAATGGAACTTACCAAAGCTTACGCAGAATGGAGCCGCGCTCAAAAGGATCGGGAGATATCTGTAGCGCTACTTTATGCCTCAGCGTATGGCAATACAGCTATCTTGGCTCAGGCAATGGCTTTGGGATTGACTAAAGGTGGAGTTGCAGTACAATCAATTAACTGTGAATTTGCTACCCCTGATGACATTCGCGCTGCTGTGGAACAGTCAGATGGCTTTGTCATTGGTTCTCCCACCATCGGTGGTCATGCACCGACTCCCATTCATACTGCTTTGGGTATTGTGCTGACAGTTGGTGATAGCAGTAAACTCGCAGGTGTTTTCGGTTCCTACGGTTGGAGTGGCGAAGCATTTGATTTAATTGAAGGTAAACTGCGGGATGCGGGCTATCGTTTTGGGTTTGATACCCTCAAAGTCAAGTTTAAACCCGATGATGTCATGCTCAAGTTCTGTGAAGAAGTTGGCACAGACTTTGCTCAAACCTTAAGAAAAGCTAAAAAAGTTCGTCTACCGCAACAATCTGCTACCCCTTTAGAACAAGCTGTAGGTCGGATTGTGGGTTCAGTTTGCGTAGTCTCAGCTAAACAAGGTGATGTATCTACTGGGATGCTTGGTGCTTGGGTATCTCAAGCCACATTTAACCCGCCTGGGTTGACAGTTGCGATCGCCAAAGACCGAGCCATAGAATCTTTGATGTATCCAGGTGGTAAATTTGCCCTGAATATCTTGGAAGAAGGCAATCATCTAGAGTACGTGAAGCATTTCCGTAAGAGTTTTGTGCCTGGAGAAGATAGATTTGCCAACTTTAGCACCACAGTTGCAGACAACGGTTGTACTATTCTCACTGATGCTTTAGCATATGTTGAATGTTCAGTCAATCAACGTATGGAATGTGGTGATCACTGGGTAGTTTACGCAACTGTTGACAACGGTAAATTAATCAAGCCTGATGCGGTTACTGCCATTAACCACCGTAAAACAGGCACTCATTATTAGAGAGTTAATTGATACTAATTAGCAGTTATCTTTCTGATTTTTCATTACCCTGCTGCGTATAGCTACGGTGTACACACAAGTCGGAAGGAAAATTTCACCCCTGTTTGTTTTTAACTGGTAGGGTGCGGCGCTTGACGACTTTGGGGTGATTAGGGACTTCCAACTAAATAAATGTCCAATCACGGGGTAAGCAGGGGCGCAGGAGGGAGAAAGACAACCTTGCATCCCAGTAAATTGGATAATTTAATTTCTGGAAGTCCCTTAGATCATTTGTGTGTACACCGTAGGCACCGTATAGGGATGAAAACTTGGAGACTCTGCCTTTGATTATGAGGCTTTTGGCTGAGAACTCATCCCTAATGTCCCACCCCACCAAATGTGTTTCTTGAAAGTTAAATCTGATTGCCAAAAATTTTTGTAGACTCTAGAAGATAAGCAAGCTATAACTACAATAGTATTTTTAACTAGGAACTTTTAGCATTATACTCAGTCTAGCAAATCTGGCAGAAATATTTAGGTAAAATTCCGCAATTGCCACCAAGACAACTGAATATGTATCATGTCATCTTTAACTAGGAAATAAGTATCTGGCAGTTTTCACACAACATGCCAATTACTCTGCCGTAACGCTTTTATATATTTTGTTCCTCCTATGTCCGCACAAAACAACAAGATTAAATTTCCTTTTTGGCAGTATCTGAACCAACCCTTGTTTAGCCGTGATTCTCAATTAGAATTGAATCCCCGTCGCTTCGCCTATAGCTGGCGAATTGGGCTTCTAGAACGATGCTTGAATAAAGAGTGTGATGCCAAAGGGCCTCAACAGTATTAATCCATTTTGCAGTTTATAGATGACAGGAACGCTAATCTAGGGGCATGGCATGTAAATGTATGTCCCGTGTTTCTCATGATGTGAGGTAGTGTTGAACCCATTGGCTGGCTAATCGTGCTACTTCTTCCAGGGCGCCAGGCTAACCAATTTGGTGAGTTGCTCCTGGGATAATATCGAATTTCTTTTTTTTGCGGGCATTTGTGCTAAAGCATCGTCGTTCATGGTAATTATGGGAAGGTCTTTCCCAGCAAAAATAAGCAAGGTTGAGGTTTGGAGATCAGACAGTGCTTCACTAACTAAATCTGTTTGCCCACTGCGCGCCACAATTGCTTTGATTGCCAATGGACGGATTGTGGCTGCTAAAAATGCTGCACCGCCGCCAGTATCTGTACCAAAAAAAATAGCCGATATTGAGATGGTGGGTTATGGGGCTTTGCCATAGCCAGTAACTATTTGCTCATTAAGATTAAATAATGGTTTGTGATTGATAATTCTCTACCTAGGGCGTGTTTTCACGTTATATCCTAAAAAAAGATGCGATCGCTTGGTGATGATAATGAATCGAGGAGACTTAAGCAACGAATGTTGGGAGAGGTTAAAACGTTACTACCACCGCTAAAACTGAAAACAGGCAAGCCAAGTAATTTTATTTTAAATTTGTGAACTACGTATTATTTAAAATATGCGAAATGACTTTAGCGATCGTGATGAATTAATAGCTTACCTCCGCGAACAATTTCCCCAAGCCGCAGAACGCGATGACCAAATCAGTGAAACCATCGGGGGACGCAAAGCTGCTGTACAATTACTGCAAAAAGTAAATCCAGTAGCTTACGCCAAAACACGAAATTTGTTAACAGGTGCTGTCACGAGACTTTCACCCTACATTCGTTATGGGGTTTTGAGTTTACGAGAAATTAAAGATTATGTCCTTGACCAAGTAGAAAACCCCCAAGATGCCAGTAAACTAATTAATGAATTGGGCTGGCGTGATTATTGGCAGAGGTTATATGGCAAGCTAGGCAATGATATTTGGCAAGACCAAGAAGAGTATAAAACTGGTTACGCCCCATCAGAATACGCGCCGAATTTCCCCTCAGACATCATAGAAGGTAGTACAGGAATGGTTTGTATTGATAGCTTCAGCCGTGAATTACGCTCAACTGGCTATCTACACAATCATATCCGAATGTGGCTAGCCTCTTACACTGTCCATTGGCGGCGCATTCGTTGGCAAGCTGGGGCTAAGTGGTTTCTCCAACATCTATTAGATGGTGATCCTGCTAGTAATAATATGTCATGGCAATGGGTGGCTAGCACCTTTAGCCATAAACCCTATTTTTTCAACCGCGAAAATTTAGAACGTTACACCAAAGGTATTTATTGTCAAAAGTGTCCACTTTATGGTCATTGTGATTTTGAAGGTAGCTACGAAGAATTAGAACAGCGACTTTTTCCTAAAGGTGAATTTACAAAGAAACCTAACAGTCAAAGTTGGCAACGGGGGAAAAAAGGTAAAAGCTAAAACATGAATCAACCAATTGTTTGGATACATGGAGACTGCCTCAGTCCTGACAATCCTGGATTACAAAAATATCCTAATGCACCAGCAATTTGGGTATGGGATGAAGCTTTGATTGAAGAATGGCAATTAAGTCTCAAACGTATTGCATTTATTTATGAATGTTTACTAGAGTTACCTGTGGTTATTCGTCGTGGTGATGTGGCACAAGAAATTTTAGCTTTTGCCCAAGAACATGATGCTGATTTAGTGGTGACAGCAGCTAGTCCTAGTCCTCGGTTTAATGATATCTGTGACAAAATTGAGCGTTCTTTAAAGCTAGAAGTGCTGGAGATAGAACCGTTTTTTGAATACGATGGCTATATAGATCTGAAGCGATTTTCACGCTATTGGAAAGTTGCTGAAAAATATGTTTGGGAATAACTTAACGTGAGTTCAACGTTCGACGCATTTTAAAAACCCTACTTCCATTCCTCTCCCTTGCAAGGCTACCGTGTACAAACATCTGTGTATTGAGTGCAAAATTTGGGTTAGGGGGATAGAAACTTTGTGGGACTGGATTATCGGACTTATGTGTACACTATAGCCTTAGCCTTGGTAAGCGGCTGGGGACGAGGTTATCAAATTTTAGCCCAAGCTTAGTGGTGCAGAAAACTTTTTGGAGTCTCAAGTTGAAAAAACAGTAACAC